>NZ_JAZAQF010000026.1:0-659 GCF_043235035.1 Limnothrix redekei LRLZ20PSL1
TCCATGACCATCGCAGTTGGACGCGTGGGCACGGAACGCGGGTGGTTCGACGTAGTGGACGACTGGCTGAAGCGGGATCGCTTCGTCTTCGTCGGCTGGTCGGGTCTGCTGCTGTTCCCCTGCGCATACCTCGCCCTCGGAGGCTGGCTGACCGGCACCACCTTCGTCACCTCGTGGTACACCCACGGATTGGCTTCGTCGTACCTGGAAGGGTGCAACTTCCTGACCGTCGCCGTGTCCACCCCGGCGAATAGCTTGGGTCACTCGCTGCTGCTGCTGTGGGGTCCCGAAGCACAGGGAGACTTCGTGCGCTGGTGCCAGTTGGGCGGCTTGTGGAACTTTGTGGCGTTGCATGGCGCATTTGGGCTGATTGGCTTCATGCTGCGTCAGTTTGAGATTGCGCGACTGGTGGGGATTCGTCCTTACAACGCGATTGCGTTCTCAGGGCCGATCGCGGTGTTTGTGTCGGTGTTCCTGATGTACCCGTTGGGTCAATCGGGCTGGTTCTTTGCACCCAGCTTTGGAGTGGCATCGATCTTCCGGTTCCTGCTGTTCCTGCAAGGGTTCCACAACTGGACGCTGAATCCGTTCCACATGATGGGTGTCGCCGGGATTCTGGGCGGTGCTTTGCTGTGCGCCATTCACGGTGCGACGGTAGA
>NZ_JAZAQF010000099.1:0-658 GCF_043235035.1 Limnothrix redekei LRLZ20PSL1
TTTATCTGTGTATATAATTGTCCATTTGACTCGATTTGAGATATTTTTTTGCCATGTAATGTCCAGATGGCAACTGTTCTATCTTCAGAAGCTGTGGCTATTAGTCCCCTCTCGCTGCAGTAATCAACAGCGGTAATATAACTTGAGTGCGCTTGTATTTGCATTCGTTTCTTTTCTTTAACATCTCTTAATACTATTGTACCATCGTTACTCGCACTTAGTAATACGGTTTCATCTAAGAATTGTAGATGGCTTACAAGGGCTGTGTGTCCAATTAATGTGGAGATGCAATTGCCATCTAGATCCCACAACTTTACGCTACAATCATCTGAGCCAGTTGCAATGTATTGTGAGTCAAGTGAGAAGCAGCCAGCCCTTACTTTGTTTATGTGGTGCACAAGCCTTTCTGGTTGCTGTTGTATTACCTTCCATGACGATTCGTCCTCACTCCAATCAGCATATTCTATTTTTATTTCATTAGCCAATTGGTGTTTTAGCTCTTTCTCTAGGTATACTTGTGATCCTCTGTTTTTTTTGAATGGGTTGTTTGAGAACAATAGCTCGGCGTAGATTGTGGTTTTTCTGTTAATTGTTATCTTACAGGTATAACGTAGGTCTTTGATTTCTTTGATGATTACATTGTGCCCTCGCTTTAAAT
>NZ_JAZAQF010000091.1:0-63535 GCF_043235035.1 Limnothrix redekei LRLZ20PSL1
TACGGCGACGATAGTTGGGGGGTAGCCCCCTGCGAAAATAGCTCGATGCCAGGTTAATAATTGAAGAGAGGGAGTGAGGGGTTCTAGGTTGCGATCTAGAACCCCTTCCCCTTTGATTCTGGAATTTGGCCAATTTTGAGAGTTTCTTGATTCTCTTTAATAAGAAAATAAACTGAGCTAGTCTGTACCGTAGGCTTTAGCAGTCCCGGGCTGTGTTGTTCAGAGATTACTAATAATGTCATTACTCAGTGGCCAGCAAGTTAAGCAATTGGGGTTATTGCGTGCTCTAGTTGTTCGAGACTTGGAGGCTAAATATAAAGGATCAAGTTTGGGAAATTTGTGGACGATCGCCCACCAAATTTCCCAAATTTTTATTTATACCTATGTTTTTTCAATTGTTCTCAAAGTTAAGCTCAATCTCGTCGGAGTTGATTCGAATAGCTTTACGTTTGGTTTATGGCTCTATGCGGGGTTGTTACCCTGGACTGCGATTACGAATGCTCTTGTTCAAGCATCTACGGTTGTTTTAACCCAGCCTAATCTAGTCAAGAAGGTTGTTTTTCCTTTGGGGTTATTACCCCTTGTTCCTGTACTGTCTGCGTTTATGGAGAGCTTTGCAGGGTTCCTGCTTTTGGTAGTGATGTTAGGGGTAAGCCACCAGGAACTACAGTTAACTTTAATTTTGATGCCGTTGATTTGGATTCCACAACTATTGCTAACGATCGGGCTGAGTTATTTGGTTGCTGGCTTAACGGTTTTTATTCGAGATTTAGCACAGTCTTTGCTGGTTGTGCTGAGTATGCTGTTTTATTTGACCCCAATTGTTTATCCACTCTCGGCGGTACCGGCTGAATGGCGTGATTGGTTGCTGTGGCTGAATCCAGCAGCGGTAGTCGTTGAAATTTACCGAGAGCTGGCGATTGTGGGGCAGATCACGCATTGGGGAGAATGGCTGGCAACGGTTGGCTACTCGCTTGCAGCCTATGGTGTAGGGCGTTGGGTTTATCGTCGGTTGCGTCCAGGGTTTGCGGATGTGCTTTAGGAGATGCTGGATCCGACCGGGCGAATGCATCAATGCTGAGTAGTTTCTGCTAAGGTGTTTGGAACCTGTAAATTTGCGGGTTACCGGATCTGTGTCGTGGCACGAAGATCTGGTGATTATCCTTGGTTGGAGTCTGACTGTCCTTAGCCCTAATGAACGATATTGTTATTTCGCTTCAGAGTGTTTCCAAATCGTTTCAGCGGTATGCAAGGCCGGTCGATCGCTTGAAGGAGTTGCTGTTACCGAATCGTCAGCAAGCGGATGTGTTTTGGGCGGTTAAAGACCTCAACCTTGAGGTTCCCCGAGGACAAACCTTAGGCATTGTGGGCCGAAACGGTTCTGGGAAAAGTACAACCTTGCAGATGGTTGTGGGAACATTGCAGCCCTCCAGTGGTTCCGTGCAGGTTCAGGGGCGAATTTCTGCACTTTTGGAGTTAGGAAGTGGCTTTAATCCAGAGTTTACGGGGCGGCAAAATGTATTTTTTAATGCCCAGATGTTGGGTTTGTCACGCCGAGAGGTAGAGGCAAAATTTGATCAAATCGCTGCATTTGCGGATATTGGTGAATTTTTAGATGAGCCAGTCAAAACTTACTCGAGTGGGATGTTTGTACGGCTAGCATTTGCCGTTGCCATTCATTCAGATCCTGATATTTTGGTGGTTGACGAAGCTCTCTCTGTAGGCGATGAGGCTTTTCAGCGAAAGTGTTTTGCGAAGATTCATGCAGTGCGAGATGCAGGAGGAACGATTCTCTTTGTTTCTCATGGAGCATCGACCATTATTGAATTGTGTGATCGCGCTATCTTGCTGGATCGTGGTGAATTACTATTAGATGGTAATCCGAAATTAGTTGTTGATAAGTATCAAAAACTTAGCTACGCTCCACCCAATAAAGCTCAGGAGCTACGAGAAGAAATTCGGCGCTTAAACGGCTCAGAAGCTAATGTTTTTAGCCACAAAGAACTGACCATTATTGAAAGCATGGCAGCTTCAACAGATCTACTGCAACCGGTTGCGCCCCGGACTCCCCAGAAGCACCTGGGAACAGCCCGGCTTAAGGCCTATTTTGATGCTCAAATGCAGCCGCCACAAACGATCGCCTATATTTCTCGGGGCGCGAAGATTCAGGATCCAAAAATTACAACTTTAAATGGCGAGGTGGTGAACTATCTTGTTGGTCGGGATGAGTATCTGTACACTTACACCGTGAAATTTGAGCAAGATGTGACGCAAGTTCGCTTTGGAATGCTCATTAAAACCGTGAGCGGCTTGGAGTTAGGTGGCGCGTCGTTGGTGGGGCGTAACTTTGCGATCGAGCAGGTGAAAGCTGGCTCTGTTGCAAAGGTCAAGTTTCGATTTAAGTGTCTGTTAAACGCAGGTGCTTACTTTATGAATGCTGGAGTTTCTGGAACCATTGATGGGCATTTTGGCTATTTAGATCGCTGGATTGATGCGGCTATGTTTAAGGTACAGGTGGAAGATTTTTCCCATGCCAGTGGCATTATTGATTGGGTAGTTGATCCTGATGTGACGGTTTATGCGGGGCCTGCATCTGCCGTGACATTGCCGCTCAAGGCTTCAGAATCGTGAGGGTTTTGAAGATTTAATTGATTTTAAGGATTGGCATTTTTTCTGAATCATTTAACCTATGAGGCAATTTGCATCTTACTTGAAGCATTGTCATAGTTTTTTTGATTCATCTGTTGATTTATTTGTTAATGGTTATGGCGCATTCGGTATCTGAAAATTTACTGCCCAGTAACATGCCGCTGATTGTGGCAGGAATGCACCGATCGGGCACTTCTCTGATGACGGCGGTGGTGGGAGCGCTCGGTGTAGACTTGGGCGATCGCCTGTTAGATGGCGATATTCATAATGCCAAGGGCTATTTTGAGGATGTTGATTTTCTAGAATTTCAACGCCGAATTTTGCAGGAGCGATCGCCTGCAAATGATCTGGGATGGCCAGATTGGGGCTGGACGGAACGCGAGCAGCTCAATTTACAAAACCTGAATGCTTATCTGCCAGATGCTAAAGCTTTAATTGCCAGTCGATCGAGTCAAGGATTGTGGGGATGGAAAGACCCAAGAACAACGCTGCTCTTAAACTTTTGGGCTGATTTATTGCCCAATGCTCGCTATCTACTGGTGTATCGATTTCCTTGGGATGTGGCAGATTCGGTGTTGCGAGTTAACCATCCAACGTTTGTGGCAAACCCCGATTATGCGCTACGAAGTTGGTATGTTTATAATCGATCGCTCCTGCATTTTTATGAAAAACATCGAGACCAGAGTTTACTGATTAATGTCAACGCTTTTTTAGAACACCCAGAAACTGGGCTAAAGCTACTACAAACTAAGCTGAACTTAGCCATTCAATCGAACCATGCCGAACCTGAAGTTCTTTCTCAGATTTTTGACCCTAAACTATTTGCAACCTTAGGCTGGGATTACCCGTTGGTTCGATCGCTCTATACAATTGCGCCGCGATACTTTTCACTCTTGAAAGCGTTGGATCAATCAGCAGATCTATCCAGTTCTATGCCGGATTGGGTAACTGTTGCGCCCAGTATTGATGAAAAGCCACCGACTTATGACGGTGTACCGCCAGAACGTGCTGTGTTGGCTCTGCATGGTTGCTTGATTCAGAACAATTTTCGCCATCAACAGGAAATTCATCAGCTATCTCAGCAGTTTGCAGAAAAACTGGATCAAATGCAGACACGGCTCAAGACGGTTGAGCAATCTAAAGGTTGGCGAATACATCAAGCTTTGAAACGTCTGAAAGCCAAGTTTGTGTAGGGCAATTGATCATGAACTCAGGTATGCCTCAACAGGAATTCGTGATTCCTGCGGTTGTTGAAAAGCCAGTGCTGTTATCTGTGGTGATTCCCTGCTACAACCATGGCGAATTTCTGAATGAGGCGATCGCCAGTGTGGAAAGCTGTGGCGGGAGTCATTGGGAAATTATTGTTGTGAATGATGGCTCAACGGATCCACTGACTCTTGAGCAACTCTCAGTTCTCAAAGCTCAAGGCTATCAAGTTATTGACCAAGAAAATCAGGGGCTATCGGCGGCCAGAAACTGTGGAATTCGAGCAGCAAAAGGTTGTTATATTTTGCCCTTGGATGCGGATAATTGCGTCAAGCTTCCATACCTAACTCGGGCGATCGAACTGTTAGAACAACATCCAGACGTGGGTGTCGTTTATGGCAACTTAGAGCGATTTGGAGCCGAGTCTGGGTTGGTGCAAGTGCCTCGATTTTCAGTGGATTTGCTGCTGCGCGGTAATGCGATCGATGCCTGCGCGGTGTTTCGTCGCTCAATCTGGTCAGATATTGGTGGTTATGACTCCAAAATTCCCGACCAATTGGGCTATGAAGACTGGGATTTTTGGCTTAGTATTGCTGAACGGGGCTGGCAGTTTTTGCACTTGGAAGCGGTGGGATTTGCCTATCGTTGTCGCCCGGCTTCAATGGTCAGCGGTTGCAATATTCCCGAGCAACGATCTCGCCTGTTTCAATATATTTGCGCTAAACATGCCAAGCTTTACGCAACACATTTTCCAGCGGTATTTGCGGGCAAGGAGGCGGAAAGACTAGCGGCGATGATTGAGTGTGAGCAGCTGCAAAATGATTTGTTGGATGCTCAGGAGGCGTTAACCCTAGAACACGATCGACTGCAACAGTTGCGCGATCGCCAAGTCAGTCAACTGGCCGAGTTAGCTGAGTTGCGACAATCGCAATCGTTTCTGAAATCAGAACTCGATCGCCTGCTTGTACATTGCGCGGCTCAGTCAGAGCAAATTCAAGCGCAACAAATGCAACTTCAGCAGATGTCTGCTACCCTCGAATTGACCCAAGCAGCTGCACAAATGCACTGGTGGCTACGGCTCAAAAGACGGCTTAAGCGTGGGCTAATGCTTAACTAGTTTGGGATCGGTTATTGATTAATTAGTTCCTTGATGAATCAATTCATAAACTCAAAGCTGGCTATCAGGTTCAAATCAAGAAAATTCCTAACTTATCGATCATCTCAATCACAATTGCTGTCAAATTACTAGTTCAATATGAAGCCCAATTTTCTAATTATTGGTGTACAAAAGGGAGGAACCACTTCTCTGTATCAATACTTGCTGCAACATCCTCAAATTCAGTCGGCAGCAACTAAAGAAGTCCATTTCTTTGACTTGCAGTGGAACCAAGGAATTGATTGGTATCTGCAGCAGTTTCCTGCTAACTCAGAACCTCATGAAATGACTGGTGAAGCAAGTCCCTACTATATTTTTCATCCTCTGGTGGCTCAACGGGTCTGGGAATTTGATCCAAGCCTAAAAATTATTGTTCTATTACGAAATCCAGTCGATCGTGCCCTGTCCCATTACTACCATGAGGTGCGGTGGCAGTTTGAATCTTTGGACTTGGAAGCGGCTTTGAACGCGGAATCGGAACGCTTGGCCGGCGAAGCTGATCGTTTTCTATCTGATCCAGCCTATCAAAGCTATGCCTATCAGCATTACAGCTATGTAGCTCGGGGACGCTACGCCGAGCAGCTCGAACCTTGGCGATCGCGCTTCGGATCCGATCAACTGCTGATTCTGAACAGTGAAAAATTCTACCAGCATCCCCAAGCAACCCTGGCGCGAGTTGTGCAGTTTTTAGGATTGCCAGCCTATGAATTTTCAGAATTTACTAAATATAATGCCGGTGATTATCTCACTCCAGATTCCGCGATTTATGAGCGCCTTAAATTACGATTTCTTGAAGCCAACCAAGATCTCAAGAATTACCTAAAGCAGTATTTTCCAGAAACTTGGCAGACAGAATTTGCTAATCAATCTGATTGGTTGATTGAATAAGACCAACTAAAATCTAATTGCCAGTTCAAAAATTCAGAGTTCAAAAATTTAGGCTTTAGCATAATCTTGCTTCAAAGCGTGATTTTCAGGACTATTGCAGGCAAAATAGAAAGGTTGTCTTGCGATTTTCCCTGAGCGAACCGCAATGTCTAGCGCCTCTCCCTCTGACCAGACTAAAGCGCCCAAAATTATTGTTTTGGACGATGACCCAACAGGTTCCCAGACGGTTCATAGTTGTTTGCTGCTAATGCGCTGGGATGTGGAAACCCTTTGTTTGGGGTTGGAGGATGCATCGCCCATTGTGTTTGTGTTGACTAACACGCGGGCTTTGACGGCGGAGGCGGCCGACGCAGTGACGCGAGAGGTTTGTCGTAATTTGAAGCAGGCGATCGCCCAAGTGGGGCTGACGGATTGGCTGGTGGTGAGCCGATCGGACTCAACCCTGCGTGGCCACTATCCCGTGGAGACCGACGCGATCGCGGAAGAGTTGGGGCCCTTTGATGCCCATTTTCTCGTGCCGGCCTTTTTTGAAGGGGGTCGCATCACCCGCGACAATGTGCATTACCTGAAGGTGAACGGTGTGGATACCCCCGTCCACGAGACGGAATTTGCCCGCGATTCGGTGTTTGGTTATCGCCACAGCTACTTGCCGGATTACGTGGCGGAAAAGACGGCGGGGCGCATTCCCGCAGACCAGGTGGAGCGGTTTCAATTGGCAGATTTGCGCGGCGATCGACTGACCCTGGAGCAACGACTGCAAGCCCTGACCGGGAATCGGTGCTGCGTGGTGGATGGGGAAGTACAAGCAGATTTAAATCAATTTGCGGCGGCCCTGTTATCTCAGGCAAGCCAGGGAAAGCGATTCCTGTTCCGATCGGCCGCTAGCATCCTGACGGCCTTGGCGGCCCTGCCACCCCAGCCTGTGGCCGCTGAAGCGATGGCCCAGTATGTCCGAGACGGGCGATCGGGAGTGGCGATTGTGGGGTCCCATGTGCGCAAAACCACCGAACAGCTCCAGCAATTGCTAGCGGAGCCAGGGGTGGTGGGCATTGAAGTGCCCGTGGCAGAACTGCAAGGGCCCGATCGCGCTGCCATCGCCGCTAGCCTGTGTGATCGCGTATTGACAGAGGTGCAGCGGGTACGCGCCGATGGTAAAACACCTGTGATCTACACCAGCCGCCAGGAGTTGACCTTTGAGACGGTGGACATTCGCTTGGAATTTGGGCAAGCGGTCTCAGCCCTGCTGATGGCGATTGAGCGGGGGCTGCCGGAGGATATTGGTTACCTCATTAGCAAAGGGGGCATTACCTCCAACGACACCCTCAGCGACGGTTTAGCCCTGCGATCGGCCCGACTGCTAGGCCAAATCTTGCCCGGTGTTTCCGTCGTCAAAACCGCCGACCATCATCCCCAATTTCCGAACTTGCCCGTGGTTTTATTCCCAGGCAATGTGGGCGATGCCCAGGCGCTGGCATTGGTCTATCGCCGTCTCAGCCAAATTTAGTGCAATTTCTCGGACTGAGCGATTGCTGTTTAATGACTGTTCAGTGACTGTTCAGTTGCTGCTCGACCTTTGCGCGATCGATTGAGTTAGCCCAGATGTCCTAACCCACTTCTGGAGATTGAAGGGCCCGACCCACCAACAACGAATCGGAGAACTGAAGTACAACAGAAAAAGAATCAGGAGGTTCAAATTTGCCGCAAAACCCTTGCCATAGGGTCTTTCTAGGCGAGAGAGTGATAGCAAAAACAGGATTCTCAAGGTTAGCGGCAAATATCCACCAAGATCCGCCAAAATCAGTGAAGATCAGCTCTGGGCAGGGCGGCTTGGCGGGCATCCGTCCATCCCCCCGTTTGCGCTCGATCGAACCCAAGCGGTTTTTGCACAGGGCTTGGGAGCTACGAACAGTAGTGCCCCAGGCACTCGCCGCAAAAATCTCGCTGCAAAAATCTTGCTGCAAAAATCTCGCCGCAAGCATCGTGATTCAATGATTTCGACGATGATTTCGACGATCTCAACGTACCAGCTCTGGGCTGAGGTCTCCGAGGCAATTGGCGCGATCGCTGCAACGGTGCAATTCCTAGAAATTTCTTTGAAATCCCCCGATTCCATCCCTTTGCAATTGCCATCGACGATGATCCGACTGAGGAGGACACCTTGACTGACAATCCACGGCTTGCCCTGATTGAACGGATCGCCACCGCAAGGCGTGAGTGGCGCTGGGCTAATTCTGAGCTGGTGCATTTGGAAAAAGGGGTGAACGCTTGGAACCACTGGCGCTCTCGTCAGTCGGAGGCGAAACCCGACCTCAGTGGCATTGATCTGCGCGGTGTGGATCTCAAGGGGGTGAACCTGAGCCATGCCAAGTTAATTCGGGCGGATCTCTCAGGGGCAGATTTAACCGGGGCCAACCTGACTGGGGCGGACTTGGGCCAGGCAAATTTGACCCGGGCCAATTTGCAGGGAGCGATTTTGGTCGATACGGATTTGATTTGGGCCAAGTTGGTGGAAACCAATTTGCGCAAGGCTGATTTACGGCGATCGAAGCCGATCGAAGCGGAATTTATCGGGGCTGACCTCAGCGAAGCGAGCTTGGCCGATGCCAAACTCAGCCGTGCCAGTTTTATGGATGCGGTGCTTTGTCGGACGGATTTCAGCCGATCAAAGTTGCTGGAAGCCAACTTTAGCGATGCCATTTTGGCCCAGTGCAGTTTTGCCGATGCCATTTTGATTGGGGCGGATCTGTGGCGTGCCCAGTTAACCGGTGCGAATCTGACCAGTGCGACCTTGACGGGAGCCAAGCTGAATAAGGCTGACTTCACCCGGGCGAATCTGTCTTCGGCGGATTTGACGGAGGTGGAAGCAAGGGGAGCAAGGTTCATGGGAGCCGTGCTGACGGGGGCTTGCATCCAAGGCTGGGAAATTGATTCTGAAACGTCCCTCAGTGATGCGGTTTGCGATTATCTGTACCTGACGAGGGGCGATCGCCTGCCGGAAGGAACCCGATCATTCATGCCCGGCGAATTTGAGCAAACGGTTCGCAACGAGCTGATGGCGATCGAGTGGACTTTCCCCCAGGGAATTGACTGGTCGGCTTTTGTTAGTGCTTGCCAGTCCGTGAGTGCGGTGAATCCCGACTTACAGTTGGGCTTGCAGTCTTTTGAGCAGCGGGCCAGCGGAGAGCTGGTTGTGCGGCTGGATGCCACGGGGGCGCGCGATCGGGCGGCGGTGTTCCAGCAACTGCGCACGGCCTATCAGGCGGCCTTGCCTTCCCCCAAGCCCTCCACCAAGGGAGCGCCCCCGGAACAGGAGCCCAGTTGCCATAGCCTCTGGGCGATCGCTCAAACCCTATCGCGGGTGCAGCACCTGCCCATGGTTCCCTAGGGGCGATCGAGGCGATCGATCCGTCGCTGCCCACTCTCCCGGGCCTGAAATGGAGAAACCACCCTCAGAACCGCCTTTGGGGTCAGGGGGTTCATCAATGGTTTGGTATCCTAGAGACGGCCACCTGTGCAGTCGTCCCATTTTTCCATCAATTATTGTCAGAATATTGCTCAGCAGATCTTGTTAACGTCCTAGTCAGATCTGGTTTGTGGGCTAATGAATGACCCGAATTGATGCGATGGGAACTGTGCCGCTTGCCTAATCCATCCGAAAGCCTGAGAATTTTGCAGCCTTTCTACGCATCCTGAAGCATTCCCAATGGCATCCATCCGCGAGCTACACCAACAACTCGTTCGCAAAGAGCGCTCGGCCGTCGAGATCGCCCGCGAAGCGCTTGACCACATTGCCCAAACCGAGCCACGGGTGAAGAGTTTCTTGACCCTTACGGCTGATTTGGCCCTGGAGCAAGCCCAGCGTGTGGATGCCAAAATTGCAGCGGGCGAGTCGATCGGCCCCCTAGCTGGCATCCCGATCGCCATCAAAGACAACATGTGTACGCGCGGCATTCGCACCACCTGCGCGTCCAAAATGTTGGATAACTTTGTGCCGCCCTACGAATCCACCGTGACCCAAAAGCTCTTCGATGCGGGAGCGGTGATGGTCGGCAAGACCAACCTGGATGAGTTTGCCATGGGCAGCTCCACGGAAAACTCCGCTTTCCAAGTGACGGCGAACCCCTGGGACTTGGAGCGCGTGCCCGGTGGTTCCTCCGGTGGGTCGGCGGCGGCCGTCGCAGCAGGTCAATGCCTGGTCTCGATCGGTTCTGATACCGGTGGCTCCATCCGTCAGCCCGCTGCCTTCTGTGGCGTGGTTGGCCTGAAACCCACCTATGGTCTGGTGTCCCGCTATGGGCTGGTGGCCTTTGCCTCTTCGCTGGATCAAGTCGGGCCCTTTGGTCGATCGGTGGAAGATACGGCCCTGCTCCTGGGGACGATCGCGGGTTATGACCCCAAAGATTCCACCAGTTTGAATGTGCCGATTCCCAACTATGCCAAGAGCCTGCTTCCGGATTTCCGCCCCAAGAGCAAGCTAAAGGTAGGGGTGATTCAAGAAACCTTCGGTGCTGGCCTGGACGCGGAAGTGGAAAAGGCCGTTGAAGATGCCCTGAAGGTGCTTCAGGAGTTGGGCGCTGAAATTGAGGTGGTCTCCTGCCCCCGATTCCGCTATGGGCTGCCAACCTACTACATCATTGCGCCGTCGGAAGCTTCAGCGAACCTGGCGCGTTACGACGGGGTGAAGTATGGTTTCCGGGCCCCCGGCGAGAACCTGCTCGAGATGTATGAAAAAACCCGCGCCGCCGGATTTGGCTCCGAGGTCAAACGACGGATTGCGATCGGGACTTATGCCCTGTCAGCGGGTTACTACGATGCCTATTACCTGCGGGCCCAAAAGGTGCGCACCCTGATTAAGCAAGACTTTGAGCGAGCTTTTGCAAGGGTGGATGTGCTGATTTCGCCCACGGCCCCAACCACGGCCTTCAAGGCGGGTGAAAAGACTGATGATCCGGTGTCCATGTACCTGTCGGATTTGATGACAATTCCGGTGAACTTGGCCGGTTTGCCTGCCCTGAGCTTGCCCTGTGGCTTTGATCGCAATGGGATGCCGATCGGGATGCAAATCATTGGCGATGTGCTGCGGGAAGATTTGGTGCTGGAAGTGGCCCATGCTTATGAACAGGCAACTCACTGGCATGTGAAACGACCGGAGATCGCCCCCGACTAATTACGCTTCGTTTAGCGGTTTTCGACAGACTCCATGGGCTATCCCCGATCGATTAACGATCCTTCGCGACCGGTTTTGCGTGCTGTGGTGTTAGTAGCCCATGGCAGTCGCGATCATCGTCCCCGTCAAGCGGTGGAGTTGTTGGCGAGTCGGCTTTCGGCAATGCTAGCGGCGGCCAACGTGCGATCGATTGTGGCTGTGGCCCAGTTGGAGGGGGCTAGCACGCCGCTGCATCAACAGTTAGTGGGGTTTGCCCAACGCGCGCGATCGGCCGGGGCGGTGCGGGTGGAAATCATCCCCCTCTTTTTGTCGATGGGAGTCCATGCCACGGTGGATGTCCCTGAGGAAGTGGCTTTGGCAACCCAGAGCATGGGGCCCCAATGGGGCGATCGATGGCAGCTCTATCCTCCCCTGGGCGTATGGCCTGGCTTAGATCGGGTCATGACGGAGGAGTGGCGCAAGGTTGCGGTGGAGTTGCCGCGCCGGGCTTGGGTGCTGGTGGCCCATGGCAGCCGGAACCCGCTGGGCAATCAATTGGTGGAACAGTTGGCGGAGCAACTGGGCCTCACGTTGGCTTACTGGGCGATCGCTCCAACGCTGCTCGATCGGCTCACGGAGTTTGCCGCTGCTGGCCACCGGGCGATCGGCATCTTTCCCTATTTCCTGTTTGCCGGTAGCCTCACCGATGCCTTATTTGAACAGGTATATAGCTGGCAGCGCGATCACACCGATGTGGATGTGCAATGGCTGGAGCCGATCGGCCCGGCGGCCTCCTTGGTTCGACTCATGGCCAGTCAGTTGCTCGACGACCTCAACGACTGAACGCTTTCCTTGGGAAACAATTCCTTGAGGAACAAAGTCCAAGCGACCAAAAACAAGACCAAAACGCGAAAAACAAAATCGGGCTAGCCACAAGGACTAACCCGATTGTTTGTTCAAAAAATAAATTGTCGAACGAGATTCAGTGGTCTGCCGGGTCACAAGGGGCCGTGACCCCTTGCAACCGAACATCCAAGCTGAGCGTTGGTGTGGGAATTAGCCGAGCAGGGCTTTAGCCTTATCCAACACGTTCTCGACGGTGAAGCCAAACTTCTCCATCAACACGCCACCGGGAGCCGAAGCGCCAAAGGTGTCTGTCCCGATCGAAGCGCCTTCTGAACCCACGTAGCGGGCCCAACCAAAGGTCGTGCCAGCTTCCACCGACAACCGCTTAGTGACAGCAGCGGGCAGCACCGATTCCTTGTATTCGGCGCTTTGCTCGTCGAACAGCTCCATGCAGGGCATCGACACCACGCGCACCTTGTGGCCGGCAGCGGTCAGTTGCTCGGCAGCGGCGATGCAGAGGCTAACTTCCGAACCGGTGCCGATCAGGATCAGTTCGGGGGTGCCATCGCAATCGGCGATCACGTAAGCACCTTGGGCCACCTTGTCAGCGCTGGAGCCGGCCAAGTTGGGCAGGTTTTGGCGCGTCAGGGCCAGGGCGCTGGGGCGCTTGCGGTTAACCACGGCCACCTTGTAAGCACCGGAGGTTTCCGTGCCGTCGGCGGGGCGCAGGGTCAGCAGGTTGGGGATGATCCGCAACGAGGCGATCGTTTCCACGGGTTGGTGGGTCGGGCCATCTTCACCCAGGGCGATCGAGTCGTGGGTCAACACGTAGATCACACCGGCTTCCGCCAAGGCGGACAGACGCATCGCGCCGCGCATGTAGTCTGCGAACACCAGGAAGGTGGCGCAGTAGGGAATCAAGCCCGAGTTGTGCAGGGCGATGCCGTTGCAGATGGCGGCCATGCCGTGCTCGCGCACCCCAAAGCGGACGTTACGGTTTTCGTAAGCACCCTTTTGGAAGTCGCCGGAGCATTTCAGTTCGGTCAGGTTGGAGTGGGTCAAGTCCGCCGAACCGCCGATCAGTTCGGGCAGTTTGGGGGCGATCGCATTCAGGCAGATTTCCGAATGCTTCCGGGTTGCCACCGCCTTGTCAGCGGGGGTGTAGGTGGGCAGATCCGCATCCCAACCTTGGGGCAGTTCACCGCGCAGCAACCGCTCAAATTCAGCGGCATCGGCGGCGTACTGGGTCTTGTATTGGGCGAAGATGCTGTTCCACTCGGCTTCCAGGCTGGCACCGGTTTCAATGGCCTTCTTCGTCCAACCCTCGGTCACTTCGGCGGGCACTTCAAACTCGCCGTAGCTCCAGCCCAGGCTTTCGCGAGTCAGCTTCACTTCATCGGGGCCCAGCGCCGCACCGTGTACGCCAGCGGTGTTGGCCTTGTTAGGCGAACCGTAGCCGATCGTGGTGGTGACCTTGATCAGGGTCGGCTTGTCGGTGACGGACTTGGCTTCCTCGATCGCCTTCGCGATCGCCTCTAGGTCGGTGTTGCCGTTGGTCACGTGGATCGTGTGCCAGCCATAGGCTTCAAAGCGCTTGCTGACATCTTCGGTAAAGGAAATATCCGTATTACCGTCGATCGAGATGTGGTTGTCATCGTAGAGCGCGATCAGCTTGCCCAAGCCCCAGTGGCCAGCCAAGGAGCAAGCTTCACCGGACACGCCTTCCATGTTGCAGCCATCGCCCAGGATCACGTAGGTGTAGTGATCGACGATCTTGGCATCGGGCTTGTTGAATTTGGCAGCCAAGTGGGCTTCCGCAGCAGCCAAGCCCACAGCGTTACAAATCCCTTGACCCAGGGGGCCGGTGGTCACTTCCACGCCGGGAGTTTCGAAGTTCTCGGGGTGGCCGGGCGTGCGCGATCCCCACTGACGGAAATTTTTGATGTCTTCAATGGTCACGCTGTCATAGCCCGTCAGATGTAGCAGCGCATACTGCAACATACAGCCGTGGCCAGCCGACAATACGAAGCGATCACGGTTAAACCAGTTCGGATTCTTGGGATTGAAACGGAGGAACTGATTCCACAGCACATAGGCCATGGGAGCCGCGCCCATCGGCAGACCGGGGTGACCCGAGTTCGCCTTCTGAACGGCATCGATCGCCAAAAAGCGAATGGCATTAATAGACAGTTCGTCGAGGGATTGGGTAGCGACAGCCATACTTGCTCGAACTCGTTCGACTGGAGAAGGTGAGTGGGGGACAGCGATCGGCGCGCGCCGCGATCTCAAGAAACAGCTAAATCCCGGGGTGTAGAGCGCGCGTCGCAGTAGGCAGACAGACTACGACCGCCCGAGTTAGCCCTTACACTATCTCACCAGAGGGGAATGGGAGCAAGCAGACCGTGGAATTGCTGCATGGAGAAGTCTTTGGGAGCCTGAATGGGGCCCCGGAGTGATTAGAAAAGGTGTGATGACGGGGCGATCGGGACGAAAATTGACCCAGACAGCAGGCGATCGACCGCTCAATTAACCTGCTAATTTTCTAAACCCGCTAATTTTCATTAATTTTCATCGGTTAACCGGCGCTTATAACCGGCGCTTAAGCTGCGCCGTGCCTAAGTCGCCTTGGAAAAGTACTCAAATTTGTTGTCGATCGCTTCAACGGCTGAGGCTACGAGTTGGCGGATCGGGATGAAAGCTGATGAATTTGAAGTCTGAGGGCATGGTGGCTAGTCATGATTTTTCATGCAGCGAGATGATTCTTAATTGATTTGTAATCTTTATTGTCATTCCAGGTACTGTCATTTTGGGTTGTGATTTAGGCTGTCATGGGGCATCCCGTAGTAAGGGATACAACTTTTAGATTGGCTTTTGATTAGGGTAGGGTTGAGGGTAAGCTAAACATATATGGCTTCTAGGGTTCCGGCAGCTTCTAAGTAATTCCAAAAGAATTCCAAAGTGCTGTGACTGGTCCGAGAGAAGCAAGCTGATGGCTCAGTTGCATGACCAGTGGATTTATCCCCAATTCTTTGGTCTTGAAAACCAGCCTTGAGCATCAGCTACACGGCGGGATAAAAGCCCGGGAGGTCAAAGGCACATCGCGTGGATTGCCTGGAACCCCCGGGCTTTGTAGTCCGGATTTTCGGGAAGTTCGCGCAGGTGACCTCAGCCGAATGGAGTGATCGATTCGGCCCCATTTCCGTAGTCATTTGCAAACCCAACCCCCCCCATCGCGATCGATGAGTATTTTTGAACGTCCCAATTATCAGGGTGGTGAATCCGAAGCAAAACGTGCCTTGGATTTAGAAGCTCGGCTGCCCATGACCGGCTGGCAACAGGAAGTAGATCAGGCCCTGCGGTTTGGTTTGGAAGCCGCCGACAGCATCAAGGATCGGACAATTTCTACCTTTTCCCGAGGAGAATTGCCGCACTATGCTGGAATTAATACCTTCATGAAAGCGCCCTACCTGGAAGATGTGAACCAGGTGGGAAATTATGACGTAGCCATTGTGGGTGTGCCCCATGATTCCGGCACAACCTACCGTCCTGGAACACGGTTTGGCCCCCAAGGAATTCGGCGCATTTCGGCTCTTTACACGCCCTATAACTTTGAGCTGGGCATTGATTTACGGGAACAAATTACCCTCTGCGATGTGGGGGATATTTTTACAATTCCCGCCAACAACGAGAAGTCTTTTGATCAGATTTCTAAGGGAATTGCCCACATTTTTGCATCGGGCGCGTTCCCGATTATTTTGGGCGGTGACCACTCGATCGGCTATCCCACAGTGCGGGGAGTTTGTCGCCATTTGGGGGACAAAAAAGTGGGCATTATCCACTTCGATCGCCATGTGGATACCCAAGAAACCGACCTTGATGAGCGGATGCACACCTGCCCTTGGTTCCACGCCACCAACATTAAGAACGCGCCTGCTAAGAACCTGGTGCAGTTGGGCATTGGCGGTTGGCAAGTGCCGCGCCAAGGTGTGAAGGTTTGTCGAGAACGGGCCACCAACATTCTGACCGTGACGGATATCACGGAAATTGGGCTAGACGCGGCGGTGGATTTTGCCTTGGAACGCGCCTTAGACGGCACCGACTGCGTTTATATCAGCTTCGATATTGATTGCATTGATGCGGGGTTTGTGCCGGGAACGGGCTGGCCGGAGCCGGGCGGTTTGCTGCCTCGGGAGGCGTTGTATCTGCT
The DNA here is from genome assembly GCF_043235035.1 of Limnothrix redekei LRLZ20PSL1. NCBI lineage: Bacteria > Bacillati > Cyanobacteriota > Cyanophyceae > Pseudanabaenales > Pseudanabaenaceae > Limnothrix > Limnothrix redekei. The sequence continues at coordinate 16,099 of NZ_JAZAQF010000091.1, forward strand.
GTCACGGATTATTCGCCAAGCGCCGATCTGTGGCTTGGAGGTGGTGGAGGTGTCGCCGCCCTACGACATCAGCGACATGACTTCCCTGATGGCAACGCGGGTGATTTGCGATGCGATGGCGAATTTGGTGCTGTCGGGACAGTTACCGCGCCGGGAAAAGCCGTCCTATATCCATGAGGAAGCGCAGATTTTTGAGGATGGCTGGTCTTAGTTGCCCGGACGTTTTTGGGGACTGGTCATGAAACCCAGACCCCTAACCCAGTACTCGATATCTCAACCCAGTACCAGACCTCTAACCCAGTTAAGGAATAGGTGCGCCCATGCATGAAGTCGATATGACCCGATCGCTCGTGTTGACGTTGCGGGATTGGTGGGAGTCCCAGCCCGATCGCCCGCAAATTTCGCGGGTACATCTGCGGGTGGGAGATTTCACCTGCGTGGAACCGGCGGGGCTGGTGTTTGCCTTCGATGCCTATCGAGAAGGGACATTTCTGGCGGCGGCGGAGTTGGTGGTTGAGTCGGTGCCACTGGTGGCCTTCTGCCACGCTTGCCAAGCGGAATATCGGCCGGAGGTGGGTTTGCACTATGCCTGTCCCACCTGCGGCGCACCGATGGAGGACATTCGATCGGGTCGGGAGCTGAAAATTTCCCACATTGAATATCAGAACGTTCATCGAGAAACCCAAACCGATCGCTGGGCTGCGGCCTAGTGACGCTGCTGAGGGGAGCGCTGCGGTGGCGGTGGCGGATCCCCTCCGGAGGGACGGCATTGAAACGGCTGATCCCAATGTGGTTTAACGCAAATCCACCCTGAGCGGCCGTTTCTGGCGATCTCGAATGCTAGCTGTTGCTCGGTCTGGCTATTTCTGAGCGATCGGGCTTTTGATCCTGATTGTTGGTTCTCCTTTCCATTGCCTGATTTCTTGCCTGATTTCTTGCCATTTTTCTGTTGTTTTGCTGTCGTTTTGCTGTTGCTTGCCCTAGGAGTTGATCGCCATGCACCAAACCTTTGACGCGGCCTTGGAAATGAATCTGCTGCACGCAAACCAGGCGGGGGCAGACCACAACCGCGAGCATTTTGATGAGTGGGGAATCACTTGCCTGAACGTGATGAGTAGCCCCGGAGCAGGGAAAACCTCCCTGTTGGAGGCGACCCTGAGCGCGTTGCAATCGGAATTGGCGATTGCGGTCATTGAAGGGGACATGACCACGGAACTGGATGCCGATCGACTGCGGCGGTGTGGCGTGCCGGTGGTGGCGATCAATACGGGGCGATCGTGTCATCTGGATGCGCGGATGGTCTCCGGGGGCATCCATCAGCTCAAGGCGTTGGTGGATCCCCAAACGATCGATTTGGTCGTGGTGGAAAACGTTGGAAACTTGGTTTGCCCCGCTGAATTTGAGGTGGGTGAACATGCCAAGGTGGCGCTTCTGAGTGTCACTGAAGGGGAAGACAAGCCCCTGAAATATCCGGTGATGTTTCGGGAGGCCGATTGCTTGCTGATCACCAAAACGGATTTGGCCCCCTATTTGGAGGTGGATCTCGATCGCATCATGGCCAACGTGCGGCAAATCAACCCAGAGGTGGCAATTTTCCCGGTTAGCGCCAAAACCGGCGAAGGGTTAGCCGATTGGTTGAATTGGGTGCGCCAGGCCACAGGGCGATCGATCCAGCCGGCCACGACTCAACCGGGCGATCGGGGCGATCGGGTCGCCACCCTGGCCACCGTCTAAAACCTTGCAGGGCAGTTCTTCGGAATTGCCCTGTGTTTTTTGGAGGGGGGGATTGAGTCAACCCTATTTACTCAATTCCTGGCTCTGGATCCAGTGGTTTTGAGTTCCCTCGTTTTAAGTCCCCTAGTTTTGAACTTCTAATCTTCCTGTCCATTCACGAAAACCGTCCATTCACGAAAACTGTCCCGAAAGCCCCTAAAAGCCTATGAATGCCCTCAAGCTGAATGCCCTCAAGCTGAATGCCCTGGAACGTCGTCGATTGCTCAGTTGGTTGGGCTGTTTTTTGGCTGCTCTGTTTCTTTCCATTAGCTGTGCGCCCGCGCCTGACTCCGGTGGCAGTCCCAACGCCACCCCCGGTAGCACCACCGCCCCGATCGTCCGGATGGGCTTTAGCGTTTGGCCCGGTTGGGTTCCTTGGCAGGTGACCCAAGAAGCCAAAATCTTTGCCCAAAACCAACTCAATGTGGATTTGAAATGGTTTGACGGCTATTTAGATTCAATTAACGCCCTAAATGCGGGGCAATTGGATGCCAATGCCCAAACCCTCAACGACACGATTAGTTCTTTGGCCGCTGGGGCCGATCAGGTGATTGTTTTAACCAATGACAACTCCACGGGCAATGACAAAATTATTGTCAGCGCCGAGATTAAAACAATTGCTGATTTGAAAGGAAAACGAGTTGCCGTTGAAGAAGGAACCGTTGACCATTTCCTATTGCTTTTGGGCCTGAAAAAAGCTGGCTTGGCTCCGGAAGATGTTCAAATTCAGCCGTTGGAAACTGGCGCGGCGGCGGCGGCTTTTGTGGCCGGCCAGGTGGATGCGGTAGGCGTTTTTGCACCCTTCACCACGAAAGCTTTGGAGCGTCCCGGCAGCCGTGAACTTTTTAGTTCCCGAGACTTTCCGGGAGCCATTTCCGATCACCTGGCAGTCAGTCGCAAGCTGGTAGATGAGCAGCCGGCGGCCGTGCAAGCTTTGGTTGAGAGCTGGTTTGCCACGCTGGATTACATTAAGCAAAATCCCGAAAAATCCTACAGCATCATGGCCCAACGAGCGGGGGTTTCCGTTGAGGAATATCGAGAATACGAAGCAGGAACCAAGATCTTTACCCTGGAGGACAATTTGAAGGCCTTTCAGCCGGGAAATGATCGCTCTTCGTTGGTGTTTGCTGCCCAAGAAATTTCGGACTTTTTAACCAGTTCTGGATTGGCAAAATCGAAGCCGAATCTGAACAAACTCTTTGACGATCGCTTCGTGAAGGCCTACGCCGCCAAACGCCAACCGGCAACCTAGTAACATGACAGGCTTAATACATTGAGTCGAAGTTGCGGAGCCAGTCGTGGCAACAAGGGGCTTGAGCATCTTGCTGCTTAACGATCAGGTGACGGTAACAGCCATGTCATTTAACCCAGCGCATTAAAGCAGCCATGCTACTAGGGCGAGCCTGTCATCTGCTGCCCGATCGCCCCTTTCATGGCCCTGCAAACTCACCCTCTTTCCTCAGACCATGACTTCCCATGTGCCCATTCCCCACAATCCGCCCCTAGTGCGCGATCCGGGGCCCGCTCGGATGCTGCGCCCCAGCACCTTTTGGACGATCGCCGATCCGATTCCGTCTCGGCTCAGTTGGTTGTTGATGGGGTTGTCGATCGGGGTGCCCTTGGTGCTGTGGTGGCTGCTGGCCAGCACGGGCTGGGTGCGGCCCCTGTTTTTGCCCTCTCCGGCCCAAGTGGTGGGGGCGATCGGGCAGCTTTGGAACAGCGGTGCATTGCCCAAGGATATTCAATTTAGTTTGATGCGGATTTTGGGTGGGTTTGCCCTGGCCACGGTGATTGCAATTCCCTTGGGCACTTTGATGGGCACATTCGCCAGCATTCGATCGCTCCTTGAGCCGATCGTGGGCATTGTTCGTTACATGCCTGCCACCGCCTTCATTCCGTTGCTGATTTTGTATTTCGGTCTCGGAGAAGTGCCCAAAATTCTCTTGGTTTTTATTGGCACACTCTTTTTCAATACCTTGATGGTGATGGACTCGGTGAAGTTTGTCCCCAAGGAAATGATTGAAGCTACCTATACCTTGGGCGGCAACCGATTACAGGTGCTCTTTCAAGTCATTTTTCCTTACATCACCCCCGGAATCATCGACACTTGTCGGGTGAATATGGCGGCGGCTTGGAACCTGGTGATTGTGTCGGAATTGGTGGCGGCTACCGAGGGCTTGGGGCGGCGAATTAGCGTGGCTCAGCGTTTTCTGAAAACCGATGAGATTTTTGCGGGCTTGATTGTAATTGGCTTAATCGGCTTGGCGATCGATATTTTATTTCGGATGTTTTTGCGCTTTTCCTGTCGATGGGCGGTGAAATAATTCCAAAAATAAAAAACCAGTAATTACGCGATCAAATTGATTAGAACTGAGCGCGGAATCAATGGGCACAGTAATCGCTCGATCGAACTGATTGGAACTGGGCGTGGAATTCATGAGCACGGGATTCATAAGCACGGAATCAATGAGCAATGCATCTAGAAGTCAAGCATTTGTATAAGCAATTTGTCACCCATCGCGGCCCGGTGGTCGCCCTCAAAGATATTAATTTGCACGTGGAAACGGGTGAATTTGTCTGTGCGGTGGGTGCGTCCGGATCGGGAAAATCCACCATGCTGCGAATTGTGGCGGGGCTGGAGCAGCCTACGGCGGGGGATGTGTTGGTGGATGGGCAGCCGGTGACCGGGCCGGGAGCCGATCGGGGCATGGTGTTCCAAAGCTACACGCTCTACCCCTGGATGACCGTTGAGGAAAATATTGGCTTTGGGCTGAAGTTGCAGGGGGCCCCGATCGCCGATCGCTACGAACAGTCCCGATATTACATGGATGTGGTGGGATTGTTGCCCTTTGCCAAGGCCCTGCCCAAGGAGTTGTCCGGCGGGATGAAACAGCGGGTGGCGATCGCCCGGGCCCTGGCTTCCCAGCCAAAAATTCTGCTGATGGATGAACCCTTTGGGGCGCTGGATGTGCAAACCCGCGAGTCGATGCAGGGTTTTCTGCTGGAACTGTGGCGCAATACGGGCACTACTATTTTGACCATCACCCACGACGTGGAAGAGGCGGTGTTTCTGTCGCAGCGGGTCTATGTGATGAGTGCGCGGCCGGGCACGATTCGCCGAGAGTTATCGATCGAGCTACCGACGGAACGGGATGAGGCCCTGCGGCGATCGAGCGCTTTTCAGGACTATCGATACCAAATTTTGGATCTGTTGCGACAGACGGAATCCGCCGCCCCAGAACTGACGGCCCCACCTCAGTTGGCCTAGGTTCTAGGCGATGGGGTGCGCTATGGGCTAATTAATCCCCAAATTTGGGCAAATTTGGGCAGATTTGGGCCGACACACCCTGTTCAAGACTCATCCACAATCCGAAAGCCCAGGATGCCCATGCCTAAAACCCCGACAAAGTAAACCATGACCGCCAGCACCGGACTCAGCTCCCACAGGAAATGCGTCAAGGCATAAAGCAGCGGAGTGAGCAGCAGCAGCGCCAAGAAAATTTCAGGAAGCTTCAAATAATCCATAGACCAGATCGTTACCTATCGTCGCCACGTCGTTCAACCAGCCTAATGCAACTCTGTGGCGGATCAGGATTTCCTCACGGGTGTTGTTCGATTGTGCCAGTGGCTCCCTGGGGCTTGAGCAGGCTGGCGGTGAACTGATGGGTTAAATAACTGATGGGTTAAATGATTTTGGCTATTTGGTGCAATGCCTGGCGCGATGAATGCCTGGCGCGATGAATGCTTGGTGTGATTAATGCCTGGCGCGATGAATGCTTGGTGTGATTAATGCTTAGCGCGACAATCGCCAAACCAGCGACGCTTCCAGCGAGATGTGGGTTCAAGGGGCGATCGCGCCTGTTCTTGGTTTTTGCGATCGAGGATCGTTGCCGCATCGTCGGTCAAGTGGGGATCGCGGTAGGGCACGGCGGCCTTGGTTTGCAAATGTTCTTGTTCTTGGGCTGAAAGGGGCGGTAAATCTAAGGGCACAAAGGCCGCCACAGTTCCGGGCCAGCGCCGGCCAAAGGGAACCGTAGCCCCCAATTGCAACCCCGCCGCCAACAGGGCCGATCGCACCGCCGCCGCGCAGGAATAGGTGGCCAAGCGGCCGTCGGGAGCCAAGCAGCGGCTCACCATTCCCAAAAATTCCACCGTCCACAGTTGCGGACAGCGGGGCGGTGAGAAGGGATCCAAAAACACCGCATCTGCCCGAAAGCCCCGATCGAGGACGGGCCGTAAGGTTTGCCGCGCATCCCCCCACAGCAGTTGCCCGCGAAATTGGGGCGCTGGCGATGGGCCGGTGATTAATCCCGGGGTGATTAATTCCGGGGTGCTGAATTTTGGAGTGACAGAGGCCGGAGCCGGCCAAGCTGCTTGCCCCTGTTCTGCCAGATCGGTCAGCAATTGGGCGATCGCCCCGAGGATGGGTTCCGCCAACCCCAACGCTGCCCCAGCCGATCGCGCCGTGGCCAACAGATAAGGCAAAGCTGCCCTTGTGGCCACTGGATCCAGTTCCAAGCCCACCCACTCCACCGCACAGGCCGGATTGAGGGCCCAGAGGGCGGTGAGGGCGGCCGCCGTGTTGTAGCCCAAGCCATAGCAGACATCCAGAATCCGAATCACCGGTTGACTAGTTGCCCGTTGGGGTAAATGGGTGGGCTCCACAAACTTACTCAGCGCCTCTTGCCAGGCCCCTTGGCGGCTGTGGAAGGCTTCGCCAAATCGCTCTGAGCGAAAGGTCATAGACCCGTCCGCTGTGGGTTCGATCGACAAATTGCCATTTTCAGCCGAAACCCAATCGATCGCCCCTTCAACCACCCTGGAATTCATTCTGCTCGATTACCGATTTCGCAAGTCAACGCAATCCGCTAGGGCACAAAGCGCCGCACCGTTTGCATCAGCTCATCTGGATCGACTGGCTTTCGTAAATAGGCATTGGCTCCCAACATCGTGCCCCAGGTTTTGTCTACATCCGTTCCCTTCGTGGAACAAATCACAACGGGAATGCTTTTTGTGGCTTCGCTTTGCTTCAGTTGCCGACAAATTTCAAAGCCACTTTGACCGGGCAAAATCACATCGAGAACAATCAAGGCGGGCTTTTGGGTGTCCAAAACCTTCTGGGCTTCTTCCCCGCTGCCCACGGCTACCACCGTCAAACCAGCGTCTTGCAGATATCGAATCATCACGCCGCGATCGGTCGGGCTATCTTCAACAACCAAAATCGTTTGCATAGGGAGAAGGCTGAGAGGAGGAGTTTGAAAGGATGATGCTTCGTTAACTTGGAGTCAACCCTGAGCGTCAACTCCGAGTCAATTCGTCGTCAACTTGGGGCTGACTTGGGGCTAACGCTGGACTAATTCGGAGTCAATTTTCGATCAATGCTGAGTCGAAAAACAGAGCCAATCCAACAGAGCAAACAGCGGTGAACAGAATAGATAGACTAAGCAGAAAAGAATCAGCCAAGCAGCAAATTTGAATTGCTAACGCTTGAATGGCGATCGACCCAATGATGATCGACCCTCATCCCAATTGGAGAGCAAATCTCCATCGTGCATTCTAAGCGTTTACTGCGAGGGGTCAAGGGATTGATTCACGATGGAAACCTGAGTCATTTCATGGCCCAGAATGAGGCGGGAATCGCGAACCTTCTGCCTTTTCAGGCATCGAAAATTGCTTGGCGGTGGAGTCAGCATGGGACATGGGGGGCGAAACAACAGCAAAAATCGAGGGAGGGATGGGGGCGAGACCGTGCCAAATCGGTTCAAAAAATTTCAAAAAACAGAGATTTCAGGCATTGATCGACCAAAAGTGCTGAAAAGCGAGCTTTCTGGCTCCAAATGAGCAATTTTTAGCCCGTTTTGGGGTTTAAGCTAGCAGTTGTTGCCCCAGCGGGACTATTCACCGAAGCGGCGGCGGCGCTCAGATATTTTTGAATCAGGGTCAAAATTTTTTCCGTTTCAACGGGTTTGCTGACAAAATCCGTGGCTCCCACCACTTTGGCCCTGACGCGATCGATGATGCCGTCACTACCGGTCAGGATGGCGATCGGGATATCCCGAAACAGGGCCACCCGTCGAATTTGGGCGCAAATTTCGTAGCCATTGGCCACGGGCATAATCAAATCCAGGAAGATCAGTTTGGGCTTGCGCTCCAGCAGCACCGTGAGCGCCTGGGTGGAATCCTGGATGCAAAGGGGAACATAGCCTGCCTGTTCAATGATTTGGCTCATGGCTGCGCAAACCTGGGGGCTGTCGTCAATGCAGGCGATGGTGGCGGCGGTGGCAGTGGTGGCCGCGGCGGGGGTGGGGACTGTTTGGCGGCGATCGCTCGGTCGGCCGTTGCCCTCTGACCCTGGCGCGGGAAGCACCACCAAGGATGGCAAGTCCTCGATCGGGTGCAGATCAATAATGTTGCGGCGAATATAGGGAACCAGCGATCGGGTAATGGTGGGCACGTCCTTCCGCATCAGCACCGCCAGATCACGGACGGTGCGTTGGCCATCGATCGCCAAGGCCAGTTTTTGATAAACCTCCGGGGCCAGCCGTTCCCGCAACTGATCCGTGCTGCGAATGGCCAAGGCCCAGTCGGGATGAAAATCACCCAGTTGGGCTTCTTGCCAAGCAGCCCAGGCCTGGGCCGCTTCCGTAATTGCCGCATGGCTTTTCACTGTCACCGAAGCCATCTTCAGCACGTCCAGGGGGTCGTAGGGTACTTCAGTTCCCACTTGCACCACGCCGCCGGTTTGCCAAAGCAGATCGAACACCGCTTCGGCAATCACCCCATTCACCACCTGGCAAAACAGTTCCTGGGACAGAACACGACGGTGCAACAACACCATCAACAAACTGTAGTTTTGGGCCGCAAAGGCATCCCCTTCCCGCAGTGCAAAGCGCTTTTGTTTGATGCTGGGACAGACGGCCTGCAACAGGCGCAGGGTGCGGCGGTTATCGCTTTTGCCGTCATCGACCCAAAACAAACGACCGAGACAGAAAAAGAATGACCAACGCTGTTGATTGCCTTTGGTGGGAACTAGGGTGATTTGGCCGGTGAATTGTTGTTGTCGATAGCGATCGAGCGATTCATTCAGGGTGTTGGGGGTCGCATCGTCTGGAGTCATGGTCAAAGTTGGGGTTGGCGGGCCAAGCGCACAGAGGCGATGTTATGGAAGAGTCACGCGGTTATGGTTGGTCTCATGCACCCGATCGAAATTGACGATCAGAATCGAAATTATAAAAATTATCGAAAATTAACGATTCAGATGGTCAAAATTGACGATCACGATTGATTTCACGATCGAGCAATGAATTGAGCTGGCGTTTGCCGGTCTGTTTTGCTGATGTTTCAACTGGCTGAGCCTGGGGAGCCGGAAGCTGTTGTGCCCATGACGGCGTTGGCTTGGTCGAGGGCCTGGGGCAGGCTGAGCAAGAAGAGGGTGCGTGGGGTGGTGTCTGGAGACAGCACGACGGCACATTGGGCCAAGTGAGCCAGGGGCGATCGCTCAAAGCGGGCCGGCAACGGCAGCACCTGATCGCGCGGCAGGTCGATCGAGTCCGGTGGCGAATCCGTGGGCAGTCCACAGAGCGTGTTTCCCGATCGGGCAATCACGAGAAATTGGCCCATGCCCTTGGGCGATCGTTCCGGATAATCCAACAGCAGAGCCAAGTCCAGCACTTGAATGAGCTGACTGTCGATGTAGACCAAGCCCGATCGACTCCAATCACCATTGTCCAGCGGCGGACAGTGCGTCACCTTCAGCACCACCGCCATCGGCAGCGCGAACTCATACCCACCGGAGCGAAAGCAAATGGCCCGAATGGTGGGTAACTCTCGAGCACGGGAGCGGCCGGAAGCCGCCGTGGGCCCCGTCAAATTAGTTGACAGCATCGTTCCGTTCTTCTCCGTTGCGCCATCGCCTTGGGGTCTAAAGACTCGATCGCCCAGTGGTCAACCCCCATCACCCGTCGCACAGTCGAGATTCCAAAGGAATCATGATCGATTGCGGCTTGGGCAATTGGTTGGATTGATCACGATCTTGACCAACGATTAAGAAATCCACCGCTAGCCCTCTCAAGTCAGGCAATCTTGAGTTAACCGATCCTGTCAGTGATGCTTAATTATTCACCCTACTTTTACCCTACCCAAAACAGCAATCAATTGAATCGCCTTTTGAGATAGAAATTTGCCAGTCTCTAGCCTTTCCTTTGGAGCTTGGGCTAAGCCAGAGATCGCTAGCATTCGGCTGGATTGTGGCGTGAATAGGTTTACTAGCAAGCGCTTGGGATGGGTCAGACTCCTACCGCGAACTGTTGAAAAAAGTCTGCGTAGTTTGATGTATGCAATGATGCCAACTTGACAATAACTTACCGAAAAATCAAGAAAGGCACATGCAAAACGAGACCCAAGTGCTCAAGGGTAAAGTTTTGAAAGTTGCAATGTACCCCAAGGTAAAATCGGCTGTAATGAATTACTGTGGCTGGTTTTTTGGGCTGATCTCCTTGGAATTTTCCGAAGCCATTTCTCCTCACTTTCGTGGTTGATTTGAATCGGCCAGCATCAACCAGCATCAACTGGGAGTAGCTTGGAGCGGTTTGGATTGAGTTTTGCCTGATTCGGGCGAGTTTGTCAGAGAAAGTGATGAGCCTTGAAGTCCATTCTAGGCAGATTCCCGATCGAGATACAAGCGCCGAGAACCGCGACAGAATCATGGCAAAATTTCAACGAACCGTTGAAGATTGCACAAAATCGGTCAATAGCAACCGTATGGTTCCCTGAACCTCTGGGGAGAGACCAGGGCAGCGCAGGACGAGGTTGGGCGGGTCATTTCCGGGATTATTGCTAAATTTTAAGTATTAAAAATAACGTTGACTTTCTCCGGGTTGAGTCGCGTGAGAAAGGCGATCGACTGATGCCGCCCAGGCGATTAGTAGAACTAGCTGAGGCGATCGTCCAGGGAATTAACCGAGGCGATCAGCCCAGGCGATCGATCCAGGGAATTAACCCAGGCGATCGACCCAGGCGATCGGGTGAGGCGATCGGGTGAGGCGGTTAATCCGCGATGAGTCCACGGGGCTGCACCCCAACCGATCGGCCTCAGGATGTCATTTCCTAGGCATCGGGGCCCAAAATGCTGACCAACAGGGCTTTTTGCACATGCAGCCGATTTTCAGCCTGATCCCAAACCCGGGATTGAGATCCCTCGATCGCCCCATCGGTGATTTCCTCGCCCCGGTGCGCGGGTAAGCAATGGAGCACGATCGCCTCCGGATCCGCCTTGGCCAGCAGATCTTCATTGAGCTGATAGGGAGCAAATAGGCTCTTGCGGGCTTCCGCTTCGTCTTCTTGGCCCATGCTGGCCCACACATCGGTGTAGAGCATTTGGGCCCCGGCCGCCGCCGCGATCGGATCCGTGGTGACCACAACACTGGCGCGATCACCCGCCAACTCGATCGCCCGCTGCACCATTTGTCCATTGGGTTCATAGCCCGGCGGCGTGGCAATCCGCACATTCACCCCCGCCATGGCACAGGCCATCATCAAGGAATGGGCCACATTGTTGCCATCACCCACATAGGTCACCGTCAGACCTGCCAAAGTGCCAAAGGCTTCCTGCACCGTCAGCAAATCCGCCAAGGCCTGGCAAGGGTGGGCCAAATCGCTGAGGGCATTAATGACCGGCACGCCGGAATAATCCCGGAAGGTTTCCAAGTCCGCTTGGTCAAAGGTGCGAATGGCCATCACATCCAAGTAGCGCCCCAGCACCCGCGCCGTATCCTCCAGGGGTTCCCCTCGGCTCACTTGGGTCACCATCGGGTTCAGGTCAATCACTTGGCCACCCAGTTGATACATCGCCACTGTGAAGCTAACGCGGGTGCGGGTTGAAGCTTTGGAAAACAGCAGACCAAGCACTTTGTTGCAAATGGGCGTGATCGTCCCAGCTTTGAGCTGTGCTGCCAGAGACAGCAACGCTTGTAGTTCATCGCGATCGATATCCGCCAGACTCAGGAAACTGCGCCCTTTAAGTTGTGCTGGGATGGCATCCATAAAACGATATTTCCAAGAAATTTGGAGTTGGGTGATGGGGCTTGGTACGGGGCTGTTGTGATGGGGCGATCGGGCCAGGGCAAGCAGCCAACAGCCCGGAAGCCACGGCCAACCCAAGGGGCTGGCTCCCGCTGTGCCGTCGCCAAAGGCAGGTCTCCCGATCGAGCCGCGTCCCGGAAAGCTCCAATCCTACTACTAGGCGTTGGTGGAAACAGCGTCGAAATGCACTGCTTTTCGGGGCTGTCATCTGAATATGGACTGCGATCGCCTGTTTTGCGATTGCCGGTTTAAAGAAAACTCCATTCGCCAAAGAGATTGTGGGTTGTGCTTTGGATTTCCGCTTGGTGACCATAAAAGTCCACAACCTTTTGGGTCATGTGGGCGGCCCGCTCGGCAATGGTGGAAGCCAAATGAAGGGTCACGATGGCACAGGCCGCATCACCGCCATAGAGCCGGGCCCGCAACGTGTTGAACCCAATGGCGATCGCGGAAACGTCCGTGGCTGTGGTCACATTGGCGGAACTCAGCTCGCCACTGAAAAAACTAATTTCGCCCAAAACCGTGGGAGCCGATAGCACATTCAGTTCCCGTTCACCCAAGTCAGTGTTTAAGGTGATGCGAACCTGACCGCTGGACAGGAAGAAGATGTGGCTGCCGGGTTTCCCCTGGTGAATGATGGTGCGATCGGCTGGTATGGTTCCCGACTGGCAGGAGGAGAGAAATCGCTGAAATTGCTCAGCGGTCAGGTCTCGAAATGCAGGAAAATCGCGAAAATTCATCTTCGCTCACTCGGCGGCCCCTGAAGATTTCCCATAGTCTATCCCGGGGGCCAAAGGGGCAAGGCTACGGTTGCGACCGTTCAATTGAGTGGTTTTTGACCCGCAGCCTGTGGGTGGGCCGATGAGCTTGTGGGTTGCGGGTCGTTAACTCGCTAGTTAACTTGCTAGTTAACTCATGGATGGTTAACGGTTGGTTGTTAACTCATGGATGGTTAACGAGTGGTGGTTAACGGGTTGCTAACGAAACGATCGCGTGCTGGGTCAGCCCTTGGCCACCAACTGCTCGATCGCCCATTGGGCCCGCAGCCGCACCACTAGATCCGTATCAGCAGTCTCCCGATCGCGTAACAAACCTAACACGCGATCGCCCAGCGTCGGTTGCGATTGCGCCAGCCCCTCCAGTCCCGCGATCGCCGCATAGCGCACCACCCATTCCAAATCCGTTGCATTCACCGTCAAGACCGCCAACACCCGATCGCGTGCCATCGGCACTTGCTCCGCCGCCATTCGTGCCCAACGCAACGCCCCCAACCCTTGGGCCGCCGCCCGCCGCACACTGGGGGCAAAATCCGTTTCGGCCGCCGCCAACAACAGTTCCAAAGCCCGAGGGTCGGCAATTTGGGCCAGCGCTCGCAAGGCCCAAGCCCGCGCCGTGTAGTTATAGCCATCCACCTGGGCCAAAATTGGCTCCACCGCCGTTTCCCCCAGGGCCACCAGCCCTTCCACCGCTGCCACCGCCGCTCCGGGGTTGTTGTATCCCAACACGGCCATCAGGGTAGGAATTGCCGCTGGATCCTGGGCCGCCGCGAGCGATCGCACCGCGCCGACCATCTTGGCCACCGAGTCCGCCTCATCCACCGCCCGGATGAGTTGCGACAGATCAGGAGACAAATCCGAAGACAGCTCAGGGGAAGGGGCGATCGACATGGGTATAGCTCCTTTGGAATTGAGTAACTGTTTTTTTGAGTAACTGGTTTTTTAAAAGTGGGATTTTTTAAAAGTAGGATTTTTGAAGATTGGCTTTGAAATCAACAAGGAGCCAATCGGGACGTTTTCAAGCCCCTTTCAAGGCGATCGCCTCAATCGCCGCTTGACCCAGCCTTGCTGATGCGATCGATTAACCAAAGATTGGCCGTCAAATTGCAAAAATGGGCAAACATCCCGTGCGTGTTTCCCAACACCACAAACACATCCAACGCTTGAATGAAGCGACTCGGATCCACAAAACCCAAATTAAACGGACTGCTTTGCATCAATAGCTTATTCGTGAGCTGGCCCGTCACGGCCTCCGCCCCCACCAGCGCCAACCCCAAACCAAACAGATTAATCAAAACCCCCAGCCGGAGCCGCTTGAGGGTATCGGCCTTGGATGGTCGGGCGTTTTTCGGGGCCTGGAGCCGCCGCGCATGTTGCGTGTTGGTGAAGGTGTAATAGATGCTGGCCAGCAAAGTCAACATCGCCAACACGGCCACCGCCAACCCCCCGATCGAACCCGGGCCCGGCCCCACCGGAACTGCGCCGGGCGTGGGGCTGGTGCGCGCAAACAGCATGGGCGTGGTCAGCAACAGCAGAATACTGCCGATCACCCCAAGAAAAATTTGAATCCAAAAGCTGATGGTGCTGGTGCGACCCATCAAGCGGGCAATGCGTTCAACTTGGCTAACCACGGTGGGCTGGGAGCGGACACGACTGATCACCTTAACATGCTCGATCGCGCGGCCCCGAGTCCGATATGCTGATGGGAGCTAGGTTTGTAACTAATTGTTGCAGTTGTTGCCAGAAACACCACCAGCCCAGCGCCTTCCTCTTACCCTATCGCCCCACATCCCGTCACTCGCCATGTCCAACGATGTCGTTGTCTCGTCCACGCTGTTCTTGACGGTGTTGATGTTAATCGGCCTGGTCTTCTTCATCCGCGCTTCCGCCAAAGACCGCACGGAACTGGCCTGCTACATACCCGGGACCATTCCAGAAACCGAACTGCGCGATCGGCTCCGAGGCTACTTCTCAGGGCGATCGTATCGCTTGGTAAATCGGGATGCAGACAACGATCGCGTCACCTTTGAAGGCCTGGTGGCCGCCAGCCCTACCCTTGCCATTTTCCTCAGCATCCTTGCGGCCGGTGGGTTCCTTTGCTTGGGACTCGTTTTGTCCATGACCATTCCCCAAATCCAGAATGCTGGATTAGCCCTAGTCCTCCTGGCCCCGGCCGCCGGTTGGTTCTATCAACGCAAAGCCCAGCGCACCGAACAAGTGCAATTGCAGCTCGAAACCAACGATCAAGGAGCGATCGCCCGGCTCTGGGTCAAAGCCCACCGCGACGAACTCATCGCCCTCGAAGCGTCCCTCGGCCTCGAACCCACCCGACCCGCCAGCCACTAACCCAATCATGCAAAGCTGGGCTGGGTGCTGGGCAGAGCCAAAGAAACGTTTGGGCAACACTCAGCAATCGTTAAGGATGCAATTAACAATCAATTGAAACCCAGTCTAAAAGTCGGCTAACTGACTAATCAGATCACCCCTTCGAAAAGTTGCAGACAATTGCTGCAAAGACAGGGCGGAAGCTGAATAAAGACGGTGAATTGCATCCTCAATATTTTTGACACTGCGATCAAAATATTCGGATCCTTGATTTTGAATCAGCTCCTGTACTTTAAGAAAGTGCTGATGATTTAAATCATCCACTCGCTGTAATTTCAAATCTTGTAAAAGATATTTCCCCATTTGCATGGCAATAAAACAAGAAGCATAACGCACAAAATCCGGGTCACTATTTGCCGGTTGGCGACGACGATGATCTGCAATTCTGCAAAGCAAAGTAGCACTTATAATCTGTGTGCCATTTAAGGTGCTAGTAAAAATTCGATTATAAAGTTTTCCAAAATGCTCACGAGTAGAAGATTTTGCCTGATGAGGGGCTTTTCTCCAAACAGCTAAAACGGCTGCGGCTGCTTCCGACGAAGTAATATCCTGCTGAGTTGGACGCTCTGAGCTGCGTTTTCTTAAATAACGATAACCCAGTTGCGCAATATCCAGCTCTAATTGCGCTTGACGCTCATCATTTGCCTTAAGATCTCGCAGATCAACCGGATTTTGGTTATTGGTAGCGAAGGTGATTTTCTGAACTAAATCGGTGTTGAAACTGGATAGCTGATAGAGACGAATCAAAATATAGGCATTCGCTGAGCGAGCCTGGTCGAGTGGTAGTTGTTGTTGTGCATTGACCCATGTTTTATAAATAGTCATGCAAGTTTGACCACCATTGATGATTTGCAGATTTTGAATCCGCACCTGATGATCACTGCCTTGTAGAGTGTTGTATTCAAATTTGTCGCAAATCAGCGTCAGACCATTGTTATAGAAATAGAGATAGTTGGCGTTGGTTTCAATGGTTTGACGAATGCCGTCATTGACTCGATTATTCTGAAGTCCCAAATATCGTCGAATATTACGCTCAAATAACCGCTCTCCATGGCGATCGACCAAAGTGGCAATCTCGCTAATGGCGACTCGCCCCACTAAGATTCGGTTGAATTCAATATCCTCAATCAGAATTTTTCCCGAAAGCTGGAGCGTATCATTAACGGGCTTTTTGGATTGTTGTAATTTAATCAGGCGATCGGGGTTGAGGTGCTCCCACTCCACTTGATCACCAAATCCCGCAATTTGAATCAGGCGATCGGTCTGTTCATTCCAGCGCAACCCGTTATTACAGGCGATCGCCCGCACTTGGGGAATATAGCCATCCCGAATCAGACTTCTAATTTCTTCGACTTTGGCTTGGAGTCGGCGATTCAGGCTCTGATTTAAATTAATACTCGGATCAAATAAATATTGAATGGCATTAATTAAACCCTTGATCCCTTCTTCGGGAAAATGGCTGGTTCCATCCAGTTTCTGTTTATATTTACCCTGGAACAGCGAAACTGTGAATTCGCCATCCTGCTCCTCAGAGGCATAGATCGCATCCACGCCAAAATCTTGCCCCCCATCCACAATGCAATCAAGCGTGGCTAGGTCGTCAAGATCTAGGATTGATCGAACACATAGATGGATGAAGGCTAAGGATTTCAGTCGTCCTCGATCGCCCTGTAAATTGAGATCGAGCTGTGCCTGCAACTCGGGTTTTAAGCGTTCTGCTAGGCTCTCGACCTGCTGATCAATAATCGAAGCCTTAATATCCATTGATCTTGACAAGATTGTGGATCAAATAAAAGACCTCTTGCATCCATCAAGAACCTCATCCGAAATCCCTCTCTCAGATCCTCGATTGACTGAAAAACACTCAAACGCTGGGTTGTCCTGTAGGTTGGGTTGAGCTTTGCGAAACCCAACTTGATCACCACAAACCTTGTTGCTGTTGGGTTTCGTGCCTCAACCCAACCTACTAGATGATCGTTGATCAGCCCATCTTGATCAGAGAGGTTTAATTCATGCAAGAGGTCTAAAGATTGAATCGAACTCATTGCTCGATCCAATCTCTATTCAAACTCAAGCGGCTAGGCGATCGCTACACCACGAAATTCACCAGCTTGCCAGGGACGACGATCGCCTTTTTTACCTCCTGACCGGCAATGTGCTTTTGGGCCACATCGCTGTTGAGGGCGAGCTGTTCTAGGGTGTCCTTGTCGGTGCCTGCCGGAACTTGGATTGTGCCGCGCGTTTTGCCCTTGATTTGAATCACGATTGTCACCTCATCGGCCACCAACGCGGATTCATCCAAGGCGGGCCAAGTCGCCGCATGAACCGAGCCGGACTGCCCGATCGCCCCCCACAATTCTTCGGTTAAATGGGGCGCAAAGGGAGCCAGCAACAACACCAGGGTTTGAATCCCTTCCGCGAAAACCGGCGTGGTTTTGTTGGCGTAATCGTTCAGGGCGTTGCTGAGTTTCATCAATTCGGAAATCGCCGTGTTTAATTGATAGTCTTCGGCCAAATCTTCCGACACTTCCTTGATGGCGGTGTGGATGGCGCGGCGAAGATCTTTTTCGGCTTTTGGATCGGGGGCGATCGCCTCACCGGCCTGGGCTTCCAGGTAGGTGCTGACCAACCGCCACACGCGATTCAGGAAGCGGAATTGCCCTTCCACATCCGCATCGTCCCACTCCAGATCCTTCTCCGGCGGGGCTTTGAACAGCACAAACATTCGCGAAGTGTCCGCGCCGTATTTAGCCAACACGCCCTCGGGATCAACGCCGTTATATTTGGACTTGGACATTTTTTCGTAGACCGACACCAGCGGATCGCCCGTGGCTGGGTCTTTCGGCTGGCTGGGATCGCTGAAGTCCACATCGGCCGGGGCGATGTATTTGCCCGTGGTCGGGTTTTTGTAGGCCATGGCTTGCACCATGCCTTGGGTCAGCAGGCGGCTGAAGGGTTCATCGAAGTTCAGCAAGCCGCGATCGCGCAGGACTTTCGTGAAAAAGCGCGAGTAGAGCAGGTGCAAAATCGCGTGCTCAATGCCGCCCACGTATTGATCGATCGGGGCCCAAGCGTTGGTCTTGGCCGGGTCGAAGGCGGCGGACTCGTTGCGGGCATCGGGATAGCGCAGGAAATACCAGGAGGAATCGATGAAGGTGTCCATGGTGTCCGTTTCCCGCTTGGCCGGTGTGCCGCAGGTGGGGCAAGGCACGTTCACCCAGTCGTCCAGCTTGGCCAGGGGCGAGGGGCCGCGCCCGGAGAACCGCACATTGCTGGGCAATTCCACTGGCAATTGGTCGTCGGGTACGGGCACTGCGCCGCAGTTGGGGCAATGGACGATCGGGATCGGCACGCCCCAATAGCGCTGGCGGGAAATCAGCCAATCCCGCAGCCGGTATTGCACCTTGGCTTTGCCCCAGCCTTGGGCCTCGGCAAATTCGGTGATTTTGGCCTTGGCTTCGGGAGAGGGCGTGCCGTCGAATTGCCCCGAGTTCACCAATACGCCCGTTTCCGTATAGGCCGCCGTCAGATCTGCGGCATCGGCCGACGCGCCCACTTCCGGCACAATCACCACCTTCAGGGGCAAACCATTGTTTTTGGCGAATTGGAAATCCCGCTGATCGTGGGTGGGCACGCCCATCACCGCGCCCGTGCCGTATTCATAGAGCACGTAATCGGCGATCCAAATCGGGATTTCTTCGCCGGTAAAGGGGTTCAGCGCCGTGCCGCCCGTGGGGATGCCGCGCTTGGGTTTGTCGTCGGCGGTGCGATCGATCTCGCTTTGGGCCGAAATTTCCTGCACGAAGGCTTCCACGGCTGACTGGCGATCGGCAGTCGTCACCTGGGCCACCAAGGGATGCTCGGGAGCCAACACCACGTAGGTCACGCCATAGACCGTATCGGGGCGGGTGGTGAAGACGGTGATTTTGGTGTCGGCCAGGGCGGCATTCCCGACGATCGGGAAGTCCAGCAAGGCTCCGGTAGATTTGCCGATCCAGTTGGCCTGCATGGTTTTCACCCGCTCGGGCCAGCCGGTCAGCTTGTCCAAATCCGTCAGCAATTGTTCGGCGTAGTCGGTGATTTTGAAGAACCACTGACGCAGCAACCGTTTTTCAACCAACGCGCCCGATCGCCAGGATTTGCCCTCGCTATCGACCTGTTCGTTGGCCAAAACGGTTTGGTCGATCGGATCCCAATTCACCGTGGCTTCTTTTTGGTAAGCCAACCCGGCGGCGAAAAATTGCAGGAAAATCCACTGAGTCCAGCGGTAATAATCCGGGCGGCAGGTGGCCACTTCCCGCTCCCAGTCGTAGGAGAGGCCCAAGCGCTGGAGCTGGCCCTTCATTTGGGCGACGTTTTGCTCCGTCCAAACGGCGGGATGCACGCCCCGATCGATCGCCGCATTCTCAGCGGGCAAGCCAAAGGCATCCCAACCCATCGGGTGCAACACCTGGTAGCCCTGCATCCGTCGCACCCGGGCGATCGCATCGGTGATCGAATAGTTGCGGACATGGCCCATGTGCAAATTCCCTGAGGGGTAGGGGAACATCGACAGGGCGTAAAACTTTTTGTGCGCCTGGGAGCGATCGGCTAGGTCAGGCGTGCGATCGGCGTTTTGCTCGGCCCAAACGGCTTGCCACTTTGCTTCGATTTCGTTGGGGTTATAGCGAGCGTCCACGGCGATCGATCCTCCTAGGGTCAACGGTTGGCGATTCTATACTGTATCGCAACTCACTGGCCTCACCGGTTTCAAACCGCTGTCTCTGGGGGGCGGTGCTATGATCGCTAATAGTTCACGATGCATAGATTGGTTTCAAACCATTAAAAACTATGGAAGCTAATCTTGTCCCCTCAGAACCAGTATTAGACGATCAAGTTCTAGAAGAAATTTCTGAGGCTAAATCTGCCAGCTCAAATGGAAACTCAGAAGCTGATTTAGAAGGGGATGTTGATGATGGAATTTCCCCTTCCTACTATTCCATTACAAGTTATGGTGCAGACTATCCTATTGATGGGTTAATCAAAAGACTAGAGCAGGGCAACATTGTTATCCCTAAATTTCAGCGATCTTATGTTTGGAAAATTGAGCAGGCTTCTCGATTAATTGAGTCTTTTTTGCTCGGACTTCCTGTTCCTGGAATTTTTTTAGCCAAAGAAAATGAAACCAATAAACTCATTGTTATTGACGGTCAACAAAGGCTAAGAAGCCTACAGTACTTTTACAGTGGTCAGTTTCCTGAGCGCCCTGGATCTGATCAATATATTCCTTTTGCTTTGTCAGGTAAGATTGCCCCTCAGTTTGTAGACAAAACTTATGCAACACTGAATGCCAATGATCAGCTAAAGCTTGATGATTCAATTATTCCTGCCACGATCGTTCGACAAGACGCACCGAGCGAAGATAATGAACAAACCAGTATGTATCATATCTTTGAACGTCTAAACACCGGAGGAAATCAACTGGTTGCTCAAGAAATTCGAGCTGCCATCTATCACGGGAAATTTAACGAATTACTATCTGATTTAAATCAATATGATCAATGGCAAAAGATTTTTCAAGGTAAGACCTCTGCAAAATCACCTGATTTGAGCAAGAGAATGAAAGATCAAGAGTTGATTTTACGATTTATAGCGCTTTACTTTGAATTACAAGCCTATAAGGGATCCATGAAAGACTTCCTGAATACTTTTATGGAAAGCAATCGATCTCTTGATCGAAATTATGGTGCTTCTGAAATCAGGCTGATTTTTGAAAAAACAATTAGCTTAGTGTACTCCAGTATTGGAGATAAAGCATTTCGCCCTCGCCGAGGTCTTCATGCTGCTGTTTTTGATGCAGTGATGGTCGCTCTAGCCAAGCGATTAGATCAGAAGCCGGTACAAGACCTAATAGCACTAAAAGAAGCCTACACTAAGCTACTAAATAGTGAAGAATTTCGGCAAGTCAGTATTGATTCCAGACAAATGACGAATACTGAAAACGTTCGTAAGAGAATTGAGCTGGCTACTCTAGCTTTTGCCAATGTGCCATAGCAAAGATGAGCCAAGTATCTCTGCGTTTTCATCAAAGGAAAACTAAAATAGAATCCTTGCTCAGACAGGCAAAATCAGTTGAGAGCGATGAGCTTCAGAACGAACTAGCTCGATACATTTGCATCAGGATTTCTGGACTCATTGAAACGACAGTTCGCGGTTGCTATGTGGAGTATGTCAAATCTAGATGCACTCCAGACGTGGCTCAATATGTTGGTCAGCAATTGAAAAGATTCCAGAATCCAGATATGGATAAGCTTGTTGATCTTGCTAGAGGTTTTAACGAAAGATGGTCTTCTGAGTTAGAAGATATTGACTCGGAAATCAAGGAAGCTGTGATCAGCATTGTGGCTACTCGGAATAGTGTTGCACATGGTGGCGATCAGGGAATTAGGCTAATTACAGTAGAAGGCTATTATCACCAAGTCATCAGACTTTTATTAATGATTCAGAATCAGTGCAAAATTTCTGAAAACTAGTTTGTGGTTTACAACTACTGGCATCAAAAATAATTTGAATTTCTCTTTGTGCTTATGATTACGTTACTAGCTGATAATTTACCTAATCTGCCCCAGGCTGGACGATCGGATCAGCGGTTGCTGATGCCGGGAATCAGTTGGCAGCGCTATAGCCATTGGCTCGATCATTTGGGGGATGAATCGGGCTTGCGGCTGTTGTATCTGGATGGGGTTCTCGAAATTTTTATGCCGTCGCCAGAGCATGAATTAATCAAAAAGGCGATCGCCCGATTGATGGAACGCTATGCCGAAGAAGTGGAAATTGATCTTCATGCCTATGGCTCCACAATGTTTCAGCAATCATCGAAGGCGGCGGGTTTAGAACCCGATGAATGCTATTGTGTTGGGATCCTGAAAGCCCAACCGGATTTGGCGGTGGAGGTCAACCTAACCAGTGGTGGACTAGACAAATTAGCGATTTATCGAGCGATCGGGGTGCCAGAGATCTTAATTTGGCAAGATCAGCAACTAACGCTCTATAGCCTGCGGGGGGATGAGACCCAAATTGCCGATCGCAGTGAATTTTTTCCGGCTTTGGAAATTTCGCAGTTGGCACAATTTATTCAGCCCCAAAATCAACCGGCGGCGATTAAGGCCTTTGTGAATTGGGTGCGATCGGGAACTGAGAACCCAAGGGCAAATTAGCGCCAGGGAATGGATTGGGTTTGGGCTTTAAACCAAGCCCAGGTCGGCCGCCACTCGGTGAGCACAGGCGAACCCGGAAAAAGCCACTGCGTTGAGGCCTTGGCCGGGAAAAGTGCTGTCGCCTACGCAATAGAGATTTTTAACGGCGGTGCGGTTAAAGGGCATGGTGAGCAAGCCGGGAAGCTTGCGCCGGGGAATGGGCCCATAGGAACCATCAACTCGGCCCAAGAAGCGGCGGTGGGTGCGCGGAGTGCCAATTTCGATGTAGTCGATCGCCGCGTCTAACTGGGGCACGATCGGGGCGAGGCGATCGCACAGTTCTTGGGCTTTCTGTTCCTTTTGAGCTTGGTAGTCTTCGGGGCTGAGATTGAGCCAGTCGCTGATCCAGCAAGGGGTAAACACATGCAGAATGTGGTGATCGGGCGGGGCCAAGTCTGGATCGAGCAGGGTGGGAATTGACACAAACACCGTGCCGTAGGCGGCTTCCATCTGTTCCCAATCCTTCACTAGGATGTGGTGGCAGTCTGTGCCAGCGGGCAGGGCATCGGCGCGCACACCCATGTGGACGCTGAGGAAGCTGGGGGATTTTTGATAGCGTTCTTGCCAACGATCTTCGTCCAGGGGTTGATCCCGATCGAGCAGTTGGCCAAACGTATCCCAGCGGGTGGCGTTGGAAATCACCCGTTTGGCCCGCAACAGTTCGCCCGAAGCGAGCTTCACACCCACGGCGCGGCCCCCTTCCGTCACAATTTGGGTCACCCGTGCTTTGTATTGAATTCGGCCGCCGTGGGTTTCCAGCCCATCCACCAGCTTTTGGGCAATTTGACCCACGCCGCCTTTGGGATAGTTAATGCCGCCGTAGTGACGATCGCTGAAAACCATGCCTGCGTTGATGGCTGGGGTGAGATCCGCCGGAACCACTGACCAGCAGTAACATTCGATGTCAATGAATTTCAGTAGTTCCGGATCGCTGATGTAGCGCCGGGCGATCGCCCCGACATTTTGGGGTAAATATTTCACCAAGCCCAAACAGGCCAACGGGTTTTGGAAAAAGACCCGCATGAGATAGCGCAGTTCTTCGAGCGACAGCAGTTCCATCGCATTCAGACAGTTAAAGATCGTCCAGCACTCGTCATAAAACTGGCGAATGCCTTGGCGCTCGTGGGGGAATCGATCGCCCAATTCCTGCAAAAACTGTTCGTAGTCCCGATGCACTTTCACTTCCAACTGGTTGGGAAGGTGGTAGTGAATTTGCACGGGGTCAGGAATGGTTTCGATCGTTTGGCCCACCGCTGCCAGAGCGCGGGTTAGCAAGTTGGTTGTGCCCTGTTGCCCAAAGCCAAAAATCATCGATGCGCCCACGTCGAAGCGGTAGCCCTCGCGCTCAAAATAGCCAGCGCTGCCGCCAGGGATGAGGTAGCGCTCTAATACCAGCACCTTGGCTCCCTTGGCAGCCAATTGGGTGGCCGTGACCAATCCGCCAATGCCGGAACCAATGACGATCGCATCCCAATCACGGGGCAATGGGTCGGTTTGCATGGCGGCGGCGGTCGGGGCGATCGAGGGCTTATCCACGGCGGTCATGGCAACGGAAAGGGCGAAACAGCAACGGCAAGGCCCAGGGGCGCGGCCATGTTTGAGTGTAGCGTTCTCGTTGCGCGGCTCCAACCCGATCGCCCAGAGATGCCGCTGCTGGTTTTCCCGGGTCGATCGGGCAATAGGTTCAAAGCAATCACCCAAAGTGATCCATTACCCAAAGTGATTAATCACCCAACCCATTACCCAAAGCGAATGCTCTGCTGAATTGCTGGGCGTTCGAGGATTCTGATCATTCAACACCGGAGGCCGATCGGGGCGTTGCCTCTGGGGCATTGTGGAGCTGATCGCGGTTGGGGTGTGCCAACGGCTTTTCAGGATTTATTGCAAGAGTTTATCGATCAAGGTGGAACCCGAATCACCGAGTTTGGCTGAAGTGGCGAGGGCGATCGGGTATCGGTCTTAACCGGAAAATAACCAAAAAAAAAGGACTAATCCGCAATTGCAGACTAGCCCCACCCGCCGTTTACTAGAGAGAAGAACACGCTCAATACAATAGCGGTTACTAGGAATCTTTGTCAACTCTCTTGCAAGATATTCTCATTAGAATTCTTCCCTGGCCCCATGCACCCCCCCGATCGCCCCGCAATTGCCCCACCACTGATCCTTGCTGTGTATTGCTTGTATCGATCTCGTATCGATCTCGCGCAATCCAGCTAGCACCCGGCAAGCCCGTCCCAACAACCGGGTAAAATCAACCTGAATCTGCCCGTCATCCTAAAATTTCCAGTCGCCGAATTGCGGCCCTTGGCCGTTGTCGGCAGCTTCAGGCCGGGTTGATGGCTCCTTAAACCTTTCCCTTCGCTCTTCCCATGCCGTTGCAACTTCGCGTTTACGTGCCACCCCATGCCCTCATTCAGCATTGGCTGGGTGTGGTGCGCGATGCCCAAACGCCGCCGACTTTGTTTCGCAGTGCGCTGACGGAGTTGGGGCGTTGGCTGGCCTATGAAGCGGTGCGCGAATGGTTGCCCACGGAAACGACAGAGGTGGAAACGCCTTTGGGAACTTGTCCGGCAACGTTTATTTCGCCCGCCACTCCGATGGCTGTAGTGCCAATTTTGCGAGCAGGGTTGGCGTTGATGGAAGGGATTTTGCCAGTAGTGCCCCTGGCCAATGTTTATCACTTGGGTTTGGTGCGCAATGAAGAAACCCTGGAGCCATCCTGCTATCTCAATCGGTTACCGGCACAGTTTCCGGCGGAGGCGCGGGTGCTGATCTCAGAGCCGATGTTGGCAACGGGTGGGTCGATCGAGGCGGCCATGAAGGAATTGACCCAACGGGGCCTCACGCCGGAGCAAATTCGGATTATTTCGATCGTGGCGGCTCCTCCGGCCTTGCAACGTCTGAATCAGCAATTCCCAGGCTTGGTGATTTACACGGCGGCGATCGATGAGTCCGTGAATGATCACGGTTGGATCGTGCCTGGGTTGGGCGATGCGGGCGATCGCGCCTTTGGAACCTTTTAGAGCGGTTTTCTTAGGGGGTTTCTCAGGGGTTTTCGTCGCTTCAGCATCGGTCTCTGCCGTGTCTCATCGATCACTTTGATTAGTTTGATGGGTCTGAATCAACTTGCCGATCGCGATGAAGGCCATTCCCCGGATCATCATTCCCAGCATTACTTTCTGAGCACAAGCAACATTCTCAACGCAGGACGAGTTATGGCAAACCGAGAGGGTTTTGGTAGTGGATTCTTTTGGGGGGCCCTGTTGGGGGGCGCTGTGGGGGGCCTGGTGGGGGCTGCCCTGGCCTCGCGCAACTCCGATGAGGGACTGGAAGAGCTGACGGAAAAGGGCGATCGGGAAGGGGCCGAGTTGCCGCCGCGTCCCCGCCGTCGCCCCCGGTTGGCCGCCAGCGAAAGCAGTGAAGCTCGCATGGAAACGGCGCGCCAAGGACTGGAGGACAAAATTGCCCAGTTGAATGACGCGATCGACGATGTGCGCCGTCAATTGGGTAGCCGAAATGGTCGTCCGGGCCCGGATGCAAGGGACAAGCCCCTCAAGCCCGAAGAGTCCTAGGGCATGTCGTCCAATCGCCTGAAACCCTGATTCCACCGTTGGCAGATCGTGGGGGACAAGATGCTCAAGCCCCTTGTTACGACGATTGGGGCCTGGGCAATCCATCATTTCTGAGGATGCGCCGGCCCGGACTGGCCAGCTCGATCGACCGCCTTGGCCACTTTGGACACAGAAATTTAACCAGGGCCCTTGGCAAATCAAATAAACATGCTATAGTAACTGGGCTATCGGGGCGTAGCGCAGCTTGGTAGCGCACCACTTTGGGGTAGTGGGGGTCGTGGGTTCGAATCCCGCCGCTCCGATTTGCAAACAGTTTCCATGAGAACTCTTCAGCATGAACTGTTTTGCGAAAGTCCAAAAACCCCGATCTGAGAGCCATTCCACTCCCAGATGACTAACAGTCCACAAGGTAAAAGGTAGCGATCTCCGCTGCCTTTTTTGTTGGGCAATTGGCGTTGGGGCCAGGTCAAGATTGAACATGTTTTAACTGAGTGGATATGGGCCGGGTGGATTCCGGCTTGATGATTGCTTGACCCATTCGGTTGGTGTTCGTCGCTCGTTTTTGCTGTTTTGCTTTTCTGCTTTTGTTGAAAGCGCCGTGTTTTCAGGTGCTGCTGTCGCTAAGTTATCGCCAACAAGTCATTGCCAAGTTGTCGCTAACAAGTTATTGCCAAGTTATCGCCAATGGATGTGCCCTTGTCTTCCTGTGCTTTGACCCCTTGGATTTTGCGCGATCGCCCTTGGACTTGGGGCGATCGCACTTATTTGATGGGGGTGCTGAATGTCACGCCCGACAGTTTTAGCGATGGGGGGCAATTTGACCAACTGGAAACGGCGATCGCCCAGGCCCACCAACTGGCGGCTGACGGGGCCGATTGGTTAGATATTGGCGGAGAATCGACGCGCCCCGATGCCCAGCCGGTTTCTGCCCAGGAAGAGATTGATCGGGTTGTGCCGGTCATTGCGGCCCTGCGGCGGGGGTGGCGGGACTTTGCGCCGTTGGATTTGCCCATTTCGATCGACACAACCAAAGCGATCGTGGCCCGCGCGGCGATCGAGGCAGGAGCCGATGTGGTGAATGATGTGTCTGGGGGCTTGTATGACCCGGAGTTGCTGCCCACGGTGGCAACCTTGGGGGTGCCGGTGATTTTGATGCATTTGCGTGGCACGCCCCAAACCATGCAGCAGCTTACGGATTACAGTGATTTTGCGGGTCAGGGTGGGTCGGGTGAGTTGCCTGGTCAACACTTGCCCGATGTGGTGATTGCCGTGCGATCGAGCTTGGCGGAACGGGTGGCGGCGGCGATCAAGGCGGGGATTCCGGCGGCCCAAATTGCGATCGATCCGGGCATTGGCTTTGCCAAAACTGCCGAACAAAACCTTGCCCTCCTGCGGCATTTGCCCAGCTTGCGATCGCTTGGTCATCCCCTTTTGGTGGGCCCCTCCCGCAAGAGCTTCATTGGCAAAATTCTGGAGCAACCGGATCCACAGCAGCGGGTTTGGGGAACCGGGGCGGCCTGTGCGGCCTGTGTGGCCGGCGGGGCCGACTGGGTGCGGGTGCATGATATTCAGCAAATGCGCGACGTGGTGCGAGTGGCAGACGCGATATGGCGTGGGTGGCAATTGGGCGAGGGATAGGATTTCAGCAATGGTTTAACCGCTGGCGGATCTGGGGGGTTGGGATCTGCTGGGTTTTGGCGATCGGGTGTGGGTGGCTGTGGGCGGCCAGTCCTGCGCAGGCGGCTCCGGTCGATCGCCCGGCCCTGACCCTGGAGGTTTTACACGATCGCCTGGAACATCCCCAACTGTTGGATGGCAAGCCCGCGATCGACCTCAGCCAGGGTGCGATCGACCTGCGCAGCGACAATGGCAACTTTCGGGAAGCCTTTTATCAACAGGTCGCCAGTAAGTTGCAACAGGAACGCCTGGGCCTCGACTTGCGCGGATCCAGCATCCAGGGCGATTTGGATTTGGCTCGGTTGGGCCTGCGCGCGCCGCTCTATGGCAAGGCCCTGTCGCCCTTGCTGACCCCCACGGAACAGGAACAACTGGGGCGCGATCGACTGCGACTCTTGCACCTCAGCCGATTGTCCCGATCGCTGTTGCTCGATGAAGGTAGCCCCCTGGATTGGCAAATTTCCGTCTTTCGCGGCCCGATCGTCCTTGAAGGTCTGCAAATTAGCGGCTCCCTGCGCCTAGCCAACACCTATTTTTTGGAACCGGTGGAAGCAAGGGGCCTGAGCCTGGGCGGAGCCTTGGTGGGTTCCCTCAGCCGCTTCAGCCAAGGGGCCCGCTTTTCCGGCTTAGTGGCCCAAAGTGCCCAGTTTCGGAACAGCCTATTCACGGGCGAAGCGCGGTTCGATGGGGCTAAATTTGCCGGAAATGTTAGCTTCCAGTCCAGCACCTTTGAGCGGGGAGCCAATTTTTATCGATCGCAATTTCAGGCGATCGCCAACTTCAGCAAAAGCCATTGGAATGGCAGCGCCGACCTCACCCAAGCCGACTGGCAAGGCGAAGTGCGGTTTGACGGGGCCAGTTTTGCCAGTTCCTTTTATGCGATCGACAGCCTATTTCATGGCGAAAGCTCCTTTCGAAATGCTCGGTTTGCCAAACCCCTGAACCTACGCGGGGCCACCATCTTGGACGAAGCCGACTTCACCAGCGCCAGCTTTGCCCCCGGAGCCTATATCAACGTGTCCGGTCTGGACTTTGACAGCGACCAAGCAAAACTAATTGGCTCCCCCGGGGAAATTGGGCGCATTTTGTCAGTACCGGTTTTGCAGGGCAATGAAACGGTTTTGCGAACCCTGGTGCGGAACTTTCGGCGGGTGGAACAGATTGCTGATGCCAATCAAGTGGATTACACCCTGTTTAAATTGCGGCTCAAGACCCTGCAACAGCGGCTCACGGGGGTGAACCTGAACGCGGCCAAGCCAGCGGTGCTGGTGTCGATCGGGTTTTCGCCCACCCAAGCCCAGGCGATCGCCCAAGCCCGCGATCGGCAACCCCTGCGTACCGTGGCGGAAATGTTGTCGATCGAGGGTGTTGATCTGGCAACCTATGTGAAAGTGCGCGATCGGGTCACGGCCGACCGCACCAGCACCCCCCTCTCCTGGGGGACGATCGCCCTGCAATGGCTGGGAACCAACCTATTGATTTTGCTGAGTCGGGCTGGCACCAGCGCCGGCCTCGTGTTGGGGGTGGGGTTGGTGGCCATGACCTTCTTCGCCCTTTGGTTTTGGTTGGTCGATCGGCTTCGCAAGTTGCGCCCCCAACCGATCGTGCCCACCTGGCCCGAAACCCTCTGGATGGGCGGCAGCGCCGGACTGTTGTTCAGCCTGGGTTTAGCAACCATTTTCCAAACCAGCGATCGACCTTGGTGGACGCTGGCCAGCATTGCCATCTCGATCGGCCCCGTCCCGATCGCCCTGCTGATCAAGCTCTATTGGCGCGGCCGGTTCCATGACCTGATGGATGTGAGCTACTTTGTGGAAAATGGTGAAATTCGGCAAGTGCAACTCCCGATCGCCCGTTTACCCCTCATGCCGCGCTATCACTTCTTTCGAGAACGATTCATGCCTCTCCTTTGGAACCAGCGTTGGGCCTGGCTCAATTATTACGACCTCAGCGCTATCAATCTTTTTCGGATTGGGTTTAGCGATGTGCGGATGCGGGACGAGCATTTACCCGCCGAAATTTCACTAGTGGTTTGGTATCAATGGACTTTGGGCTTAATGTATATTGGGCTGCTTTTGTGGACGCTTTCCCGAACTATTCCGGGCCTGAATTTACTCATTTATTTTGGTTAATTTATATTGACTGACCTTGAATGAATTGGGCTGATTTTTGTTGATTAGATTAGATGAATATTTAGGCTAATTGAATTAGATTAATTGAATTAGATTAATTGAATTTTATTGATGGCGACTTGATGGCGATCGGGTTCGTGGGGTTGCATTGTTTCATCATGACCTTTGAATGAATTGCAAGGTGCTTTAAAATAAAATGTTTTAAGTGATATAATTCATGCGTTAATTATAGCCGCTTTAATTGTGGATATTCGAGAACTCAGCTTTCAATCGCGTAATCCCCTTGGATCTGTCCCTGCCCGGCGCGATCGACTGCGAATCATCGGCAGTGCCGCCCCGATCGACACCCTCTACTCCCTCGCAAGATTCTGCAAATTTCGTCTCAATCAGTGGGTTACCAACGATCAGTCCAGCCTCGCCCTGATTTCCGAAGACCGGGGACAGGAAGCGAACTTATTCGCCTGTTTGCGGCAGTTTTGCGAAACTTCCTCAGAACCTTTGGAAATTGAGATCCTCAAGAGCGAGGCGATCGATCTGAGCGAACCAAGGTATCAAAACTGGCTGTTTCAACTCTGTAATTATCGGTTGTGCAGCATTTTCAAAACCATTAATCCCCATAGCGCCAAAAAAGTTCAAGAAACTCGCAAACGAATTTATTCCAACGAACCGCCGATTCAAATTCGGGATCCCCAAGGCCGAATCATTGCCGAAGCGAGACGATATTTAACCTTTGATTTTTGGCAAAACTCGGCGGGATTTCTCTTCCTAACCTTGCACTTTCGGAATGAATATCAATCCATTGGCACGATCGACCAATTTGATTGGCAGCAGTTTCCACCCAAACAGCGCTTGATTCATACTTACGATGGCAAAAGTTGCCAACTTCTGGGCGTTGCACCGATCACCATTGGTCAACCGCTCGCGGAATTAGGCAACCAAAGCCTATTAGACTATCACCGCGATCGCCAAAATCTGGCCCCAGAATTGGCCGCACAACTGGATCCCAATCAACCCGCCGTTGCGGTGGGCTATCCGCCTCGCTACCAACCGTTTCATCATCTACCACAACTATTAAAACGAATCTATGCCCGTGAAGACCTACCCAGCAAATTGCTAAACCATTGCATTTTGCCACTGGCTAAACGTCGAGAATTGATGCAAAAGACGATCGAACTTTTAAACAAACGGGGATTTATTTGTGGCGATCGAATTGAATTTGATCCCCACCCTTGGCAGCCCGATCGCCTCACTCAATTGACCGCTGGCTCCATGGCCAAAAACCTATCCTTTGGAGCAGATCCACAACAGCCCGATCGACCATTCCTCGTAGACGAAGCTTGGCGTGGTTGGAAGCAACGTGCCCTTCACCAAAAACCAGCAGAAATTCGGACGCAAGTGCTGTATCCCCAAGCCTGGGAAGCAGAGGTGAAAAAGTATATGGCAGCCCTAAAAAGTCGGTTCCAAGGATTTGGAATTACACTCACGAGGGCTGGCGATTTACGTTCCTACGATCCGCAAAATTCCCTTTCCCTACGTCTGGTTTGCCAGAACTTGCCCGTGAATGCTAATGACCTAATTTTTGCCTTTGTCCCCAACGGAGCAGACCCAATTTACAACGCCCAAGTTAATCCCTACTTCACCTTAAAAAGAATCCTCAATCAACAAAGTTACTGTTCGCAAATGGTGACGCGCGAAACCATGCGCGTGGTTAACAAGGAGAACTATAACCAAAAGCTACATGAGGGGTGCGATCAAAACGTGGTGTTCGGCATTTTGGCAAAACTGGGTTACGCTCCCTGGCAGTTGCACCAAATGCCGGGTGCTGCCCAAGCCTTTGTGGGGCTAGATTTGGGCCGCAAAGAGGAACGGACGATCGGGGCTTCTGCCTTTGTGGTCAACCGTCAAGGCCAGGCGATCGGCTGGTCAAGCGCCTCCATGCAGCGGGGCGAAACCTTCAGCGAAACCAGCCTGCGCAATATTTTGCTCGACTTATTTGGCGCATTCACTGAGCAAAGCGGTGAACCCCTGCGCCATGTGGTGATTCATCGCGATGGAACCGTCAAAAACAGCGAATTAGCCACCCTGCAAGCCCTGGAAGCCGAATTGCGACCCCATGGGTTGGAGCAATTGGAGGTGGTGGAAGTGGTGAAGGATGTGTTGGCGCGGGCGGCGGTGCGGGCGATCGACCCCAACACCAATCAGGAACAGTGGCAAAATCCCGATCGAGGCTGGGCTTGGGTTCACAACGATCATGAGGCGATCGTCCTAACAACCGGTGCTAAACAGGCCAAAGTTGTCCCCAACGCCAGCCCCCAGCCACTTTTGGTGCGTCGCCGCCACGGCCAAACGGACATCCTGACGATCGCCGCCCAAATCTATTGGCTCAGCGAAATGCACATCGGCAGCACCCAAGTGATTCGCCTGCCAATTACCACTTACTACGCCGATCGGATCGCCGAAGTTGCCCTCCAGGATTGCCTTCCAGCCGATGTGCGCTGCGAACGCCGCCTCTATTTTGTTTAGAGGATGTTTAAAAAGTATTCTTTGGCACGAGCAAGCACCAATAGTCGTGGAAGGGGCTTAAGCCCCTTGTTTAAGTCGATCACTGGGGTGTACAGAGTAGCAATTTTGGCTTTTCAGACATCCTCTTTAAGTTTGTTTTTCGTTTAGGTTTGTTTAGGGAATATCAACCCATTCAAAGTCATTGGGGCCTGACCCAAACTAACACTAATCCAAGCCTCGATAGAGTTGCTCAAGGGGGAAGGTTAAATTAATACTTTGAAGCGTAATTCGATCCCCTGTTCCATAGATCACCGTTGTCCAAGTGTTGTCCGGTTGGCGGCGGCGGCATTCCACCCAGCGCTGATCCTGATCAATGAGAACGTATTCCTCTAGGTCTGGGATTTGCCGATAATCCTCGAACTTTTGACCCAGATCAAAGACTCGCGTGCTTTGGGATAGGACTTCGACGATCAATTTTGGGTGGCGTTTGATGTAGCGGTCGGCGCGATCGCGGGGATCGCAGGTCACGAAGGCATCAGGGTAATAGTAAAACTCATCTGCGTAGCTGACTTTGACATCACCGTTGTAGAAGCGGCAGTCAGTATCGCCGAGATGGAGGTTGATCGCGCTGAGGAGATTAATGGCAATTCGGGCGTGGTTGCCGCTGCCGCCTGCCATCGCGTAGACGAGGCCGCGACGGTATTCGTGGCGGGTGGGACTATCACGCTCGATGATCAGGTATTCATCAGGATTGATGTAGTTTGGAATAGCGATCATGGCAGCCTGTAGAGTCGTTGTGGTGTTCGGCGTGGGTGATCGGGTGATGCTTGAAAGTATTGGGCCGGCAGTGGCGATCGGGGGTTTGTATGGGGGTGTGAGTGTCTTGTGATGATTAGTCGAGATCAAGATAGAGTTCGGCAACATCAAGTTCAAGACCGATGCTGCTCAAGGTGACGCGATCGCCATTTTTGTAGACGGTGGTTGCCCAGGTATTGTCGGGTTGGCGACGGCGGCATTCCACTTGCTGAGTGTCTTGGGAGATGAGGACGTATTCTTCGAGGCTTTCGAGCTGCTGGTAGTCGGTAAATTTAAGATTACGGTCAAAGTCTTTGGTGCTGTCTGAAAGAACCTCGGCAATCAGTTTGGGATAGCGTTTGATGGTGCGATTTTCGCGATCGCGTGGGTCACAGGTAACGAAGAGATCTGGGTAGTAGTAGAAGTCGTCGCGGTAGCTGACTTTGACATCGCCGTTGTAAAGACGGCAGGCTGTGCCTCGAAGGTGAAAGTTAATCAAACTGAGGAGATTAATGGCAATTCGGGCGTGACTGTCGCTGCCGCCTGCCATCGCGTAGACGAGGCCGCGACGGTATTCATGGCGGGTGGGACTATCGCGATCAATGATCAGGTATTCATCAGAATTGATGTAGTTTGGAATAGCGATCATAGCGAGAATAGCTTAGGAAATAAAATGCCCGTAGGGTTGGCAGTGCCCACCACACTGACCATCCTACCGCCATGCAATATTTCTTCACAGATGCCCTCTAAGCGGAGACACTACCCAATCGATGGGGCCTGCACCTGCCAAGGGCGATCGCTCCCGCCGTTGAAATTTAGTAACCTCGCCGCCTACATCAGGGAATAGCCCAACAATAAATCAACACAACTGAATAACCCACCAAAAACCGTAGGGTGGGCAATGCCCACCAACACCCGTCACCCCCAAGCAGCCGAATCAGAGAAAGAAGTTATTGTTTTCTACTTCCTCAAGATCGATTCTGGCTTTGTAGGGATGGGAATGGTGGTGGGCAGTGCCCACCCTACCAGCTATTGATGACCCGCAAGCACGATATCAAGTTGTTTCGTCAGTGATCAGAAGTTCTGATCAGGATTACATCTTCTGTTTGCTTGCCAATTTTTTGCCCATCAGAGCCATCAATACCACTGACATCAGACCCATGACCCCGCCTGATTCGGGAGTTGACCTTGATATGCCGTCCTCTGTGGATCCTGAGGCATAACGCTCTAAGCCGTCATCAGTCAGAATTTGAACTAGGGTTTCATCGTCAAACCAGTTGTACTCCTCTGGAAGAGGTACATCTGCTTGACGATTCCAACCAAAGCCATCACGAGTAACGCCAGGGCTGGATTGAACTGATGGGGTGGGCATCCCAAGTAATCGTGCTAGGCCATTCACTGCTCCACGGATCCAGTCAATGTGTGAGGAAACACGGACAGTGTAGGAAAAATCGCCATAGTCCGAATCGAGGTTGCCATCAGTTGAACTGATGAAGGAGTTAACACCAGCGACTCGACCATCGATAAAAAGTCCACCACCACTATCTCCCGGTGCTAGTTGATACTCAAGATCTTGCGGTCTAGATAGAGGGTCGTAGCTATTGATCAAGCGTGGGTCGTCAAAATCTGACACTAGCAGTCGATCACTACCACCCAGACGAGTTCCGAGTCCAATAGTGTTCTGCCCAGCTCGTTTGGTTCCTGAATTGAGATATGCACCGGTAGTGCCAGTTCCGGTCATCCCAAAACCAACGTAGGTTCCTAGCTTCAAATCCTCATCACGGCTGGAGTAAAGGGTTGCAGGATTAGCACCCCAAACGCTCCGGTTTAGGCTCAAGATTGCTAGGTCAGCGCCGAGTCCAAGATTCCGGCCGCTAGAGAACCAATCTCGATGTGCGCTGAGGTAGTTAACGCTATAGCGTTGACCTCCAACCGTGAAAGTTCCGTAATTCATGAATCCACCGACCCCATCTCGACCTTCAACACAATGTGCTGCAGTCAAAACATAGCTGCGCCCAATTAAGGTTCCTGAACAACCCCATGAGCCAGCTCCATTGCTGGCGGCAAGATGACCAACACTTGAAAAGCCATCAGCTAAGTTGCGGTATAACCAATCGCTGCGGTCTTGACGGATAGTGCCTGCAAATGAGGGTTTAATTCCAACCTCAAAGGATGTAGCTAGAACGAGTGCTGTTAGCGTAGCAGCACACAGATCTTGAGCACGGAGCAACTGAGCTGAGGCAGTGGATTTTGTGTGCATTTGGAAGACATCCTCAGTTGTGGGGAGAGAAGGTCATGAATCTTGTTACTCAGCTTGCGAGCTTGCAACTCACTGAAATCTCTGGACAGTATGGTTAAGTCCATTCTGTTCAGGCAAGCTTAAGTAGCAAGGGGACTAAAGACTTTTTTGAATCATACACATTGGTTTTTTGAATGTCACTAGTTTTTATGAAAATTCTCATAAAATAGAAATATTCAATAGATCTTTTAAGAAAAAGAGTATAAGCGATCGCATAATCAGCAACAAGAGGCATGATTGGGGTGTGAGAGCAAGAGTCTCAAACCATTGGCTACAGTTTTGGCTAATGGATTTTAGATGTGCGGTTAATGGTTCGAGTGAAACCAGTTCAGCGCAACGATCGAGTAGCTCAGGAACAGCCTGGACTTGAGCTACTAGTTGCTGTTCTAGGGGCGACTCCCAAGATAGGTTTTCCAAACTTTTGAGCGCTTCTGATTCGTTCCACGATTCGTGCAGCGCTGAATTATGATCGATAATTCCTTGCTGATAAGCACTCTCAATTAAGCTGCAGCACTGAGCATAAATAGCTTTCAGTTGATACAGACTATCCGTTGGTTGCCCGACGGTGCTGAGATTGATGGGTGCAGGTTTTGTTAAGGGACTGCTAAAGCAATGCCAGCGTAAGGTATCCATATCAACCACTTTTTGAAGTTCCTCAAGTGGCAGGTCTGGAATACGTTGCAATTTTTGGCTGGGTTGATGGAATGCGTAGAGGTGAATCGGTTGAACAATAATAAATTGAAACTGGGCTGGGGTGTAGCCCAAGCATTGCATGGCGGCATTAACCTGTACATCGTAGCGACCATAGTCATGGGGGCGCAGAATGATGACTCGATCGCAGTGATTTTGCAGAAGATGATGATAGGTAGCGATATCTTCTAGGAGTTGCGTGTATCGACCATCACGATGCTGGAGAATTCGATCGCACTCGTCCCCGAAGTCAGCGGTTTTGATGTACCAATCTTTGGGTTCATCCTTGAGAGTAGTTTGTTCGATGCTGGGGGGAAAGTCGGCAGCGAATTGGCGGGATAGAGAGGCTTGATAAACATTGGCATGAGTTTTAAGGTTGGTGAGGAAGATCTCAGGGTCTAGGATGCTTTTCGTGGGAGAAGAGATGAGTATATGGCTGTTTTTTTGGAGAATTTCAGCAAGAATGCAGCGAAGTTCGAAAGTTGATGTTAGGCGAGGTGAATACGTGTGATGCCTGTCTAAATAAATTCGGTTCAACTTGGTCACAGTATTGCTTGGAAAATGGTTAGAAAGTCTAGAGGTCAACCATGCCTGTCAATAAGCGATGTCTGATTAGTTTATTTTTAGCCTGACCCAAAATGGCACTTGTGAGGTAATGATTTTTGGCAACCGATCGCCTGCACTGCAAGGCTCTTGCTGGCTCATCATTACGGAGTCAAGGCACTACCCGGCATAGGCAGCCACTCTGGAATCTTCCCATCATAGGGTTTTGTGAGCAGAGGTAAATGCTTGTTCTTGGCTGACTCAATAACTTCCAGCACTGCCGCATTCAAAAATGCTGGATCTGTCGTTTTTCCCATAGCTTTCAAGCGATCCCATTTTGTATTTAAGTCCTCAGTAATTCGAGCAGAATAGACAGGGTGAGACCCAAGATGAATTGGCAAGGACTGACCTGTTAAATTTAAAATCTCAACAGCTTTCCAGTCTTCATTTGGCAAGAAGATTCCATTGACAGCAGCGTCAATATCAAACTTTGCATACTGCACAGCATTTAGCATGAGATCACTGTCGTCTGCTACTGCACTAGGTATTAGATGATGGGCTTGATAATCTCCCCGGAGTCCTGGATATTTAATTGATGTACCAGGAATCAATGCTTCATCAAATTTTAGGTTTCTACCTAATGTAGTAGAGTTGCCAACTATTAATCCAATCTTTTTCTTGGTTTCATTAGCAGCATCTTCTAGTGGCTCAACCAAACGTTTTTTGGATTGATTAACACTGCTAGCAAGATTGTCAGCACTATTCTTGAGGTTGAAGACTACTCCACTTGCCATCGCCATTGCAGGGGTTAACCCCAGGGACTGAAGAATCCAGTCAGCAGAGTTGTTCAGAACTCGGACAACATCATCCCAACGCCGGGCTAGATCATTCACCAAATCCGTCAGGATTTTTCCCCAGTCCAGTTCACTGATTGTCTTGATGACTGTTTCCGTCAAATCCGGCCCCCAGCTCTTGATGAGCGGCAGAAGAACATCAGCACCTCGCATAGCAATTTTAGCTACAGCCTTGATGGAATCTCCTACCAACGGAACCCAGCCAGCCAAGGCTCCAATCAGTCCTACAAAGTCAGCAATCCCCCGCTTACCTTGCACAAGAATGTCATGCAGCGAAAGCGCTGTATCCTTGATGTCAATTGCCTGCCCTACAACGGGAATCAACCCTAGAAGCACTTCAACCACAGCAAGTCCGATTTGCCCCACGGGCGAATTGCTGAAGTTTATTAGGGTATCTAGAACCTGCTTCCCATCGATACCCAACTTGCCCAGAAAGTCATTGAGCTGGGCTTGCAGTTCACTAGCTTTATCAGCAATTTTTTGCTCCACCCCTGTCCGAGTTGCCGCAATCTTTGCATCAACCCCGTTGATTTGATTCCAAAGCTGACCTGTCTGATCACCCAGCAGCACATTCACAACATCCGCCACCACCTTCTGCGTCCGAGGCTCCAGCCAATCGATCATTCCCTTCAGGCTATTACCAACTCCATTGATCACAGAGCTGACATCACCCGCAATGGAATTCACAGCAGGCTCAACCAGTTGGCTGTAGGCATTGAACTTAAAACCAAAGGCATCAATCCCCAAATTCTGAGTCCAACTTACAGCACTCAGAATGCGGCCCTTAAATTGCCCCACCAGATCATTGGCACCACGAACAGCCTCGTCAATGGCGCGTCTGAAAGTATTGGCCGCATTGGCAATGATCTGATTGATTTCCCCACCCGTCCGGTAGGCATTCTTAATAGTCTCAAAGAACTGCCAAACCGCCGACTTCACAGTGCCTTGAATCCTGCCCAGCTCTGCCTTGAGCCAGCTCCGCGCACCATTCACCGCTCCAGTGACTGCATCTTGGGCTTGACGAATTTTGCTCTTAGCCTCGCCCCTAGCATCCCACCAAGACCAACTGGGCAACGAATTCGCTGCACCATCCAAGCGGCTGGCAATGGAATTTGCTTGGTTGACAATTCCATCTGCCATCCTGTCTGCCGCTCCCTTCACTGGCTCGACGACGCTATCAACCCAAACATTTGCCTCATCTCGAGCACCATCCAAGGCTTGATGAACTTTAGCCCGCTGCTCTGCATTCATCTGGTCGAGTAATGCCTGTAACTGCTGCTGGTAGCTGAGTTTTTCAGCCTCCAGTTGTGCAATTTGCGCATTGGCCTTCGATCGCTCTGCTGCCGCAAAGTTGTTCAGGGCGGTGTTGTAAATCTGCCGAATCCGTGGATCCGAGAAAATGGGGCCAGCACCACCCCCAACACTTCCAGTACCACCAGTACTGCCGCCAACTCGCCAACCAGGCGGGGGGCCCTGCTGCGTCATGGACAACTTATGCTGAAACTTCACAATCAAGTCATAGTCCGTAGTCACACCCTTGGGACTATTAACCCGCAGCATATAAGTGCCCGGAATCAGATCAGTGATGATCTGTTCATCGGTGATGCCTTCGCGCATTGAATAGGCAATAGGCCGATTGCGCACGTCATACAGTACCAAATCAGCATCAGCCAGTAACTGCTTGAGTTCAGCAGTTAACCGACCACCACGCGACAACGTGAATCGGTAGTAATCATCCGGAACCAAGTTCCCAACAACATCGCCCATCTGGATCTCAAATGGGTCAGCACTCCCAAAGCTCAAGGGTTTGGCTAGATACCAATCCAGACCTCCTTTTCCTTGTTGTCGGGCAATTTCCGCCTGCCGTGCTAACTCTGCCAGCCGCTCTCGTTCTTTGCGCAACTCCTCCTCTTGGCGACGACGTTCCTGTTCCGCCCGCAAGCGCCGCTCCTGCTCTTCCAGCTCGCGCTGTCTCGCTTCTGCTTCCCGTCGCCGTGCTTCTTCCTCTTGGCGAACTCGTTCTTGATCGCGTGCAAATGCCTCTTCCTGCTCACGCCGCCTGCGAGCTTCTTCTTCCTGCTGCCGTCTAAATTCTTCTTCACGGCGTAGACGCTCTTGCTCTTGCTCCCATTCATAGTTAGGATGATGGACTGGAATATCAATCCAATCGTACTTATAGATCCAGTCGGGATTAGGAATACCATTGTGGTTTGCGATCCACCAATAGTAATCCGGATGAGCGCTACCCATCGTATCTAGAGCGATCTGACTCAGTGTATCTCCCCACTGGACCTGGTAACGCCGCCAATCGTAGTACTCCCCATTCTTCCAGAATCGCTCCGCATGTGCCCAAATCTCAGGAGCCACCGTGTCCGAATCAACCGTCGGCATAATTGGGGCAATAGACTCGTAGTCTTCCCCTAAATCCTCAGCCGCATCAAAAGACATCTCCGCCAATGCCCGGAAGGCCTCAATTTGCTCTGGCGTTAGATCAACTTCGCGAATTGTTGAACTGGTTGCAAGTTGGTAATTGGGTGTAGCTTGATTTAGGTTAACCACATAGCCCAAATCAGCTAGAGAGGCAATGGTTACAGCACTAATCGGTGCAGCTTTCCCAGCCAGTCCATTGAGATCAGCCGTCATGATCTCATCGGCAAACAAACCTTCATGCCAGTGCAAGCCTGCCGAGCCATTTCCATCGGTTTCAAGGGAAACCGTATCAGTCAGCCCGCCCATATTTTGAAAGGCAGCGACGGCACTTTTTCCGTTGTATGCCGCTAGCGGAGTTCCAGCATAGTCAACTAGTCCTTTTGCTTCCCAAAGATTGCCAAAACCCAGTGCATGTAGAAATTCATGTTGGGCCACATCAAATAGATTGCCAGACTGCTCCAATCGGCTAAGGTCGGCTGCATCAAGCTGCACCAGTGACTGCGCCGGTAACAGCGAACCATAACGCATGAAGTCAATCTTCGTGCGAGCTTGGGTTCCCCCTGTCCCATCTAAGGCTTGGGTAGAGATCTTGATATTGATGTCATCAATTAACTTCCCATCAACAACAGCCGTTGGTAGTCCTTGACCAATTAGAGAGGCGACATTTTTGGCAGCCGCTTCCAAAATTCGCTGTTGATTGGGTGTTAACGGTGACTCAAACTCCAAAGAAATATTGAAGGGCTCAGATTTTGCACTTTCAAATCCGTAGAGCGCGTAAGTAGCTGGATTCTGATTGCGCCGCTCAAGTTTGACAATTACTTCATTACCCACATTTGAGGGCAATTGCAGCTGATGACTTCCCTTACCAAGTACTTGCGTGCTCAGAACTTGGCCAGATGGGGAGAGATACTGAATCGATAACTCACCATCCAGTACTGACAAGTCAGCGCCATTGAAATAGCGACTCTCAACACGGAAAATATCAACCGGGTCAATATTACTAACCTGATCAATGATGTCAGCAGTGGGTGACATCCAAATCTGGGTGGCACTCCCAAGGCTATTGCTTCCCGTATCAACCTGAGTCGCAGAAATTCCCGGTAATTTAGCGGCCGGATGGGCAGGATCGCCCGGCAAAGGTTTATTAGCAGGATTCTGCGAAATAAATTGGTCGGTGATAGTCCGACGGCCAGGTTGAAAAATATAGGGTTTAGGCTCAGTGATTCTGGCAAGATGAGTAGCAGCAACAATATTTAGCAGTCCCGCACCCGTTTGGCTATCCCAATTTGGAATCCCTAAATCGGTTGCAGTCCGCTGGAGAATATCAATGACTTGAGTATGGTTCAGATCAGGATTGGCAGCCCAAATTTGGGAGACTCCCCCCAAGGCTTTGGCAACAGCAACATTCAATCCTGAGACCGAGCCATGGTGAGCATCGGCAACCAGATCTAAGGCCGCTCCATGACCCGAGTAATCAGTGGCTCCATAGGCCGTAGCCGGGGCTAATGCATCGTTAACCCGTTCTGCAGCACCAACCGTCAGAATATTGTCAAATTCCTGAGCAGCTCGATCTAGAACAGTCATTACCCCCGGATCGTTGCTAGCTGCCACAACTAGCACCACCCCGTTTTGGCGGGCGTACTCGATCGCCCCTCGTTCCTGGGGAGTCAATTCGTAGCGCGTCGTGATGCTGCCATCTGGGTTCCGCTGAGTCAAATCCAAGCTCAGGTTCACCACCCCATTGGGTTGTCCCGAAGCCTTGATGTGGTCAACGGTGTCGGTCAGAGCCTCTGCCCAAGCCCCACTCCCGATCGCCCGCGCCGCATAGATCGGTGCATCGGGATTAATCCCATCAATGCCGATGCCGTTATCCTGTTGCGCTGCAATCACGCCCAGGATGTGAGTTCCGTGCTGGCTACCCTCACCCGCAGCCAAGGTGGGGTCAAGATCACCACTGACGTAATCCTTACCCCAGGTGATGTTGCTGAAGTTGAAGTCAGGATTGTTGCCCGCAAAACCCGTGTCAATAATGCCAATGACCGGTTGGTTTTCAGCAGGGAATTCAAACCGAGTTTCCGTATAGGTGGGCAAGAGACCGGGCAGGTTTGAGGCTCCATTCGGCAAGACCCCATCAGCCGGATTCGGCAGTGCTTCACCCGCAGACGGCTCAAAGTCCAGCGGCGGTGCGGGCAGCAAGCCATCATCCCCGGTAAACCCATCGGGACTTGGGGAGACTCCCCCCTCGATCGGGGCTTCCACATATTGCTTGGCATAAGACACCAGCAGTTGACCCGCATCGGTGTTGCGCCAATCTTTGCCCGGTGCAACCACCTCATCCATCAGGACGGCTTCACCCGTAGCGCCGCGCACCTGGA
The DNA here is from genome assembly GCF_043235035.1 of Limnothrix redekei LRLZ20PSL1. Lineage (NCBI taxonomy): Bacteria > Bacillati > Cyanobacteriota > Cyanophyceae > Pseudanabaenales > Pseudanabaenaceae > Limnothrix > Limnothrix redekei. Next base: position 58,217 of record NZ_JAZAQF010000091.1, read on the forward strand.
AGATGAAATCGTTGTAGTCCTTGTCACCGCCGTGATCAACGCGGATGTCCTCAACCGTGAACGTGTTGCCATCGCCCGTCACATCAGCGATTTGCCCCATCTGAAAACTGTCGTTAGGGTTGGCCGTCACCATCGAAAACAACGGTCGCCAAGACCCCTCGGCCCAGGGCTGCTCCAGCACCTTCACAAAAGTCGTGTCAGGCACAAGCACTACACCAAACTTGTCGCCAGCCTGCATTTCAAAAGATTTGAGACCAGCATAGGCTCCACTGTTAAAGTCAGCTTCACCATTCATGACTCCGCTGAAACGAGCCGCCTCAGTCGGGTCATCCCAAATCACATAGCCCAAAACCGAATCACTGGTAACCCGTCGGGCCATTTCTGCGATGAAGTCTACGGAGCCTAGCTCATAGGACTCCATGCCACTGAGACTAAAAATTCCAGCTTGTCCGCGATAGGCTCCTCCGTCCCAAAGTACGTCAATGACAACCTGCCCCGATCCTCCCACGGTGAAAATGCCGGACTGGAAGCGGGGATCCGGCTCAGGTAATGCGGTGGGGATCAGTAATTCGGTTTCAGCGCCATCTTCAGGATCATCGATTTCAGCTTCAGCTTCGATCGGTTCGCCGCTTCCCCCTTCTTCTGTGCTCGCTGCAAGTGGGTTGGTTGTGGCAGTGGCTTCTGGGGATGATAGAGCAGGCGCTTCGCTGGTTTCGCCCGGTGCTGATGCTTCGGTCGCAACCGATTCTGTGGTGGCTTCAGAGGTGGCGGGCACAAATTCAAGAATTTCGCCCTCTGGGTCGGGGTCGCTCAGGGGGTTGGGCGGCGACGATGCGACTACCTCAGATGCCTCAACGGGTTCTGATTCGGCAGCCTCAGACTCGGCGATGGTCTCAGCCTCGCTCAACTCTCCGTCCACAGTTGACGATTCACCGATCTCGCCATCATCCAGAACCTCGGCCACTAGGGCTGGGTTTTCACTTTCCCCGACCTCTAGGTCTGGCAAAACGGCTTCTGGTTCCACTTCTGGTGCGATCGGGGCTGTCGGAAGTGGTGGCTCAACTGCTGCCGAAGATTCGCCGAGGACTTCATCCAAATCTTCACTCAAAGGAACAATCGGACTGGGTGTATTCAGTCTTTCTAGTCGCTGCCAGCGCAGGGGCTTCCGCTGCTTACTGGAGTTGGCATTTGAGCCGGACAAAGATTGAGATGACATGGCCCTGACTGTTTTGAATGAGATGTGGATGTGTCAAATTGCTTCTTTAGCTAGTCACTAGAGAAGCCGTTGATGACTGTTGGAATGCCCGAATTTGAAACTAAAACCTGAAAAATTCAAAAAATCTTTCAGAACGATCTCCAAAACTCACTCTCTACTCAGATATTACTCAGAGAGCGAAAGTCGTACTGTATTTTTTGGTTGTGCAAAAATCTTCCCTTTCAGATCTACCTCAAAACACTGAAACTGACAAGTCTTGATGGAGAAAATTTCAAATTTAAACGATCACCTTGATTTTTAAATCCTTAGAGTGATTAAAATTAGTCCTGAAGCTTCAGGATCAGAAAGTTCGTCAACTCCAGTTGATCGGGTGTTTTGGGCAGCCCAGCGCATTCGGGCCAACTGGGATGACGAAGCCTTTGTGCTGGGAGTGCTCCAAGATGAGTTTTGAGACAAAAAATGGCTGACCTGTAGGTGTATCGCGATGGTCATGAAGAATTTGTGCACGATCGCCCAAAATTTTGGCTCCAACTTCTGCCCCCTGCTTGCAAACTAGCCATACTCGATCGGGCAAGAATTCCCAAAAGCCTGAATATATCGAGCTTTTGCCCATCCTCTGCACAAAAGACAGTCTTTGGATGCGATAGGTAATTACCCGCTACCCACGAAGAAACTGCAGAACTGCGGTAGACCGTTGGTGGGAAGTTGCGGTGGATCCCAAAGGAGGGTGAAAAATTCAGCAGATTGTGGCTGGAGGAACTAGCGTTTTTGGATGGGTGATCGGATCGTTCACGTCATGGCTATGTAGGGGTGGGTGCGTGATGGATAGATTTGATGCTGAATGGCTTTGTCCTGATTTGCGAGAGCACTGGCAGTTACGATTAATTCGCGATGCAGCCCAACAATCGTCCGCTAAGGTTTATGTCCTGAGTGCCAAAGATCAGACACAGGTAGCTATTCCGCTGTCTTTGCAGGAAGCCCAAACACTGAAATATTTCACGGGCGATCGAACGCTGGCGGCTATTCAAACGCTTTGTGAGCAAGAGTTGAACGATGTGCCACCTAATTGGGTGATGCAAATGGTTCAAAAGCTAATTGCTCAGGGTGTTTTGCAACTCGATACCAGTTCAGAAACGCCCGCAAATCCCCAACCACGAGGATCTTTGAAAGCCACTGTACAATGGTTGCCTCATCCCGATCGCCCTCATAGCTTGCTCCTGAGAAATCCTGACAATCTAGAGCAAATTGAGCTGGATCAAGAATGGCGATCGCTCATTGAGCAACTTGGCCATCGATCGCCCCAGGACTTAGTAATTGAATATGAGGTGGATCCCCAGGAGTTACGGGCGCTCTATGGTGGTTTGGCCCAAGCAGAGATGCTAGTGGATATTCCCAAACCTGTTTCCCGTAAACGGAAATGGACACCCTTGAAACTGTTGTCCTTTCGTTGTCCCCTACTAAATCCTGATCCCTGGCTCAATCAGCACTACCATCATTTTCTTTGGATGCGATCGCCCTGGTTCGGAAGGGTACTGGCAATTGGCCTAGTCGCTTCCGTGGTTGTCATGCTGGATCAGTTAGCCGCCATTTTGCACGAAGGGCAAGTTCTATGGCAGTTTTGGGACAGCTCCCTATTGTTGCCATTTGTCCTATTAATTGCCCTCGTGATTGCCATTCATGAGCTGGGCCATGCCTTCACCTTAAAAGCCTATGGCGGCACTGTGCCCCATATGGGGATCTTGTTCATGATGTTGATCCCAATCGCCTACACCGACAGCAACGATGCCTATCAACTGCCCCAACATCGGCGAGCCATGGTGTTTGGGGCAGGCATTTTAGTCCAAGCTGTCTTGGCTGCGATCGGGTTTTGGGTTTGGCTGGTGTCAGGTGATGGAACTTGGGTGCACACTGCTAGCTACTTGCTGATGGCTGCCGCCACTTTTACATTGGCTCTCAACTTCAATCCCCTTGCTAGTTATGACGGTTACTATCTCCTGACCGCCCTCACGGGGATCAATAATCTCCGCCCCCAGTCTTTCCAGCTCTACCAAGCCTGGTTTAAGGGCAAGCCAGCTCCAGCAGAACCGCGAGATCGTCCAGTTCTGGCAATTTATGCCCCCTTCGCGCTGGCCTATTCCCTATTAGTCATGGGCAGCGTTTTATTGCTGGTAGTTTATTGGTGCTTAATCCATATTCCCATTTTTGCAGGAACTCTTTTCCTTGGTTGGTTGTTTTACTTTTGCTTCTGGCCGGAGCCTCAATAGGAAATTCAGCCTAATGGAGTTGTGCTGGATAGATTATTCCCAATCAATCAACAGACAACCAAAACTAACAGAAAACAATTCCAGCGTTTATCTTGATTATCCAAACATTTGTCTGATTGGTTTCCCATCACGCGACACTTCGTTCTCTCTACTATCATGACTGCTCCTCAACCTCGTGCTCAATCCCCACTCCGAATTGTTCCACCTAGCCAAATTGGTAATGCTTCTGGTTCACCAGCTTCCACAAAAACACCATCATTACCCCAGGCTGAAATGTCAACAATGTCAACTTCTGATACTGCTGTTGGTTTGAGTTCACCCATTTCCTGGCGGCGTTGGGCGATCGGGGTCGGATTAATTTTGGGAATTGGGGTCATCGTGCATATCCCTGTGCCACCCCCTAGCTGGACTGAAGGAGAACTACGAGTCCCTGACAGTAGTAGCCATCGCCAGACCGTTTATGCAGGTAAGTCCGGCAAGGTCATTAAAATTCATGTTCAATCAGGCGATTTTGTGCGAGCAGGTCAGGTTCTAGTTGAACTGGAATTGACTGAAATTGATCAAGAAATTAGCGATCTCCAGACTGAAATCAAGAAGCAAGAAGGTCTGATTCAAGAGGTTCAAATCCGTTACCAAGGTGCTCAACATCGAATTTCAGAGTTAAACCTCAGCGCCGCCATCGCCAGCGATCGGGCCGATCGGGCCAAATCTCGTTCTGGCAATTTGCAAGCACCTGAAGTAGCCATCTATGACGCTGAAGTGCAAGAACTGCGTAGCCGCCAAGTTCGGTTACGGAACGAGATGTGGTTTACACAGAAAAGAATTGACGAGCTAAAAGTGGTAATCCAACGACGAATACCGCTAGTGAGTCAAGGAGTAATCTCTGCAGATCAACTGAGCCTCAAAGAGCAAGAGCTTATTCAGAGTCAAAAAGAGTTGCAAGGACAAAAAGATCAGATCCATGAAACTAACCAAAAAATTCAAGGAGTGCAAGCGAAAAAGCAACTAGCACGCCAAACCCTGAATGATGGCAGTGTGGGTCAAGTGGGCGATTTTCAGGAAGCCCAGCTTAAGCTCACGGCAGCAGTAGCCGAAATTAGCAAATATCAGAAAGCCGCTGTGATTGCTAACCAAGTACTGGAAGAATATCAGCGGAAACTGGGGCAACTGATGCGCGATCGATCGAGCTATCAAATGATTAGAGCTAACCGTGATGGACGGGTCTATGGAGCTGATCTGGCCGGTAAGGTAAATTCTCAAGTGGATGGGAGGGAGAAACTCTTTGAAATTGTGGATTTGACTACACTAGAAGTACCAGTTGAAATTGATCAACGCGATCGTGATGTGGTGCATACGGGGATGATGGTGGAAGTGCGTCCCATGCAACCCAATCAGCCGAAACAAATTTCAGAATTAAAAAATGATGACTCTGCTGTCAGGCAGGATCCCACCCAACAGAAGCGGCAATTATTCTACTTTGCAACTGTCAAGAACCAGGATGGTAGTTTGCGACCGGGAGAGAAGGTCTATGTCACAGTTTTAACGAAGCCGATGCCGCTGTATCAAGTCATTGGGCGGGAGTTAAGGAAACTCTTCAAGTCGCGCCAATTTGGTGATTTTTGATGATCTTTTGATAATGATGACGGTGAGAATCAGTGGCTAATGACCTAGACTGCCACCGATTTCGCAGGCACTAACTCCCCAGTCCTTATTTAACGTGAATTCGGGTTAAGCAGGGAGTTCAATGCCTAGTGTCGCTAGGTCAAGAGTGGGCTTCTTGGGCTGATGGCAGTAAGCAATCAGCCCACTGAGCAAATGCACAAAGCCACTGACTGGACT
>NZ_JAZAQF010000072.1:0-653 GCF_043235035.1 Limnothrix redekei LRLZ20PSL1
CGATCGCCAATCCAAATGAACGCACTCATGAAACGGTGACCTCCGGTATTTCAACTGGAAACAGCATGATCGTCTGAATAACCCCGTTGACCTCAGTTTGGATGTAGTCGATCTCAGCAACGGGCACCGGAAAGCCTCGATCAAGCCTCGCCAACGTTGCCTCGCGGTCAAGTCCTTCCTGCTCCATCGACCCGACCAAGCTTGATTTTTGCCGATCGGTCAGTTCCTTATCGGACAACTCATAGCACCAGCATTCGGCCTCACCCCTAATTGGCACATCCAGCCGAGGCCGCACCGATCGGATCGGCACACCAGGGTTAAAAGGTTTCCGCAGGCCAACGGGTCTCAAGGCGTGGAGCCAAATGAGGCGACCGATCTTAGGCACGGCTAACAATCGAATCATCGGGTAACCTCCCCTCACGGTTTTGGATTTCCAGGCATGGAGCCAAATCGGAATTAATGGCAATTAATCCCCGGACGAAGATCTGAGCGTAGGAATAGCTGGTGAAGGCAGCTTGTCGGATCCGCGACCGCTGGCCGTGGCGGTTGGGACGGCCCAACCGGTAGACAACCCAGGGCAGGGATGGGCTGAAGTCCTTCAGATCAATATCTTTTGGATTCTTTGACGCGGGTTTCATAGGCGCTGATGGCAA
>NZ_JAZAQF010000007.1:0-57318 GCF_043235035.1 Limnothrix redekei LRLZ20PSL1
GAACGACTAAAGCCACAGGCACGGCGGAACTGTGATGGGGGTAGCGAGGCGAGGCTTTCGTAGAGCATCTCCCGAGGGTGGTGACAGCGACTTTCTACACCGCTATTCTATTCGTGCAAGAGGTCTAATGGAACACCGATTAGGCAGACCGTCCCGATCGCTTGAGATTGGGCCAGGGCTGTTCTGGTCGGGGTTGGCCCGGCAGCGTTAAATGGGCGATCGTTTCCTTCAGCGCATCACGCACCGCAAACACGGGCGGCAAGTGCAGCGCATTGGCCAAGATGGCCAGGCCGATGTGTCGGTGAAAGGGCACGGGCAGCCGATAGGCCCGCACCTGGGCTGGGATCGGCTCGGCGGCTAGCCGGGCCATGACCGTTGCGCCCAATCCTTGGGCCACCATGCTCAGGATGGTGGAATCTTCCCGAACTTCGTAGCTGGGTTCTACGTTCAGGCCCAGCTTGGCGAAGCGATCGAGCACAATTTGCGCACACAAAAATCGCCGGGGCGGCAAAATCAGCGGGCGAGAAAATAAATCTTCCCAGGCAATCACTTCCGTGGCGTATTGATCGCTACTGGGGACGATCGCCCAATATTCATCCATCATCACGTTCCAGGTTTCAAACTCACTGCCCGCGGGCAACAGGACAAAACCGATATCTGCCCGGCCGGCGCGGAGTTCATCCTCAATGTCCTGACTGGTGTTGTATTCATCAATGGCGATCGCGATGCCGGGGTAGCGGTGGCGCAAATGCTCGATCGCCTTAGGTAACAGGTGGGTGGCCACGCTGCGAAAACAGGCCACGCGCACATGGCCCGAATCGAGGCCGCGGGCACTTTTGGCCTGGCGCTCAATGTCGTTGAGCAGTTCCAAAATTTTGCGGGCACTGTCGGCAATTTCGCGCCCAGTGTCGGTGAGGGTTGCACCGTGGCGGCCGCGATTCAGCAAAATGGCCCCCAGTTCGTCTTCGAGGGTGGCGATCGCGTGGCTAACGGCGGATTGGGAAATGTCGAGATCCAGGGCGGCTTGGCTGAAATTTCCCCGATCGGCGATCGCCACCAGGGTTCGTAGTTGAGACAACTTGAGTCTTGCAGCAATTTCGCCCATAGCTGAGTCGATGTTGAATCGACTGGAAAGCGATCTAAAGATTCAGCAGATTCAGCAAATTATTCAGCAAATTCAGCAGATTAAATTCGACAGGCCAAATCTGGCCAATTGAGAAAAGCGCCGTCAGCAACCGGAGCCGAATTGCTCTCGCCGAATTGTTCTCCATGCTATACCGGCACTTTGGAGGATCAACCAAGACATCCATCGATTTTATTCATACCTCCCATGCAAGCCATCGGTCGATCGAACCGCTGACCCTTGATAGGGTGAAGGCACAGCAAATCTCCTGGCTACCGCCTTCCACAACGATGGCCAGGAGATTTGTCTCTTCAGGAGAACCGAGTCATGCACTTTACCTCTGCAACCCGATCGCCCCTGCGGTGTTTGGCGGGCTGCTGTGCTGAAAACACTATCCTAGGCAATTTTGGGCAACGGCTGGCCCATTGGGCCCATCGAGCAGTGGTGTGGCTCAACACTCCCGATCAGATTCGAGTTTGGTCGCGGATATTGCCAACCGGCGAAGAAATTTTTTACGGTTGGGATCCACGCACGGGCGATCGATTCTCTAGCCCTGCTGAGCGGGAACTCCGGAGCTGGCTAGAAGAGCACCATCACTATCGATTTTGAATGACTGTCTATCAAACCAGTCAAGAACTAGTCAAGAGCTAGTCAAAAACCAATTAAAAACCAATCAAACCAATCAAAATCACGCTCAAAGCACCGTTAAAAGACCCGGGAAGAGACCGGGAATTCTGGATTGGTCGGTGATAGTGGAGAAAGGAAATTGATCCACAACAGCGAGCGTGATTGATGGGCATGGGGCAAGGTAACGAGCGGGCGTGGGGGCAATGGGGCCGATCGCCCCGATGGTTGGGTTGGGTGGGTTGTGGGTTGGTGTTGGGAACAGTTTCCTTCGCAGCGTTCCCTGCGATCGCCCAAGGGCCAGCCCCAACCCCCCTGGCCGCCCCGGCCGGCGCTCCGGAGTTTGAACAAGCACGCCAGGCCTACGAAGCGGGCCGGTTTACGGAGGCGATCGACCATTGGCAGCGGGCGGCCCAACAGGCGGCCCAACGGGACGATCGCGCGGCCCAAGGAGCCGCCTGGCATGGCATCAGCCTGGCTTGGGGGCAATTGGGCGATCGAGCAGCAGCCCTGAAAGCAGTGCAACAGAGTTTGGGCCTGTTGGCAGCGTTGCGCGGCGAGGGAGCCGTGCGGTTGCGGGCGGCGGCCTTGAATCAGCAAGCCCGGTTGGAGCTGACGGCAGGGCAGGCGGCCCGGGCAATTCAACTTTTGGAGCAAGCGGAATCCCTGTATCGCTCAGTGGGCGATCGGGATGGGCAATTGGGAGCCAGCCTGAATCGGGCCCAGGCCCTGCAAGCTCTGGGACTCTACGGGCGTGCTCTGATGGTGATTGAAGGGCAAATTGGCACTGCCCCGGAGGCCCCCCGCGAACCCACACGCTTGCAAGGGTTGGGCCTGCTGTCGGCTGGGGAGGCCTTGCGATCGCTGGGGCAATTGGCCCGAGCGGAAACTTGGTTGAGTCAAGCGGCAACGGTGTTGGAACAGTCGGGAACCCTGGCTGATCGCAGCACCGCCGCCCTGGCCCTGGCCCGCACCCGGGCCCTGTTGGCTCGCCAAGGGTTAGATCGCAATGATCCCCAATGGATGACGCTTCGACAACAGGCCATGGTGGCCTTCGATCGAGCAAGGGTGGCGGCAGCGGCAGCCGGGAGCGATCGTGATCGGCTGTGGGGTCAGTTGGAGCGCTGGGAGATGGTATTTCTGGGGCTGGAAACGGGCAGCTCACCCGGAGAAACCGTCAGCAAGGCTCAACTGCAAGCGTTGGCCACCCAGGTGGCACAGCTCCCGATCGGGCGCGATCGGATTGCGGCCCAAATGCGCCTGGCTCGCTGGGGGTCAACCGTGAATGAACCGGCTTTGGCCCTGGCAGGGTTGCAACAGGCGGCCCAATCGGCCCAAGCCTTGGGCGATCACCGTTTGACGGCGGCGGTTTGGGGTCAGTTGGGCGAAACCTATCGGCAACGGGGGGAAACTGCCCTGGCGGCGCGTTGGCTGGAGCAATCCCTGGCACTGGTGGAAGGGTTGGCGGCTCCGGAGGTGACCTATCGCACGGCCCGTTCCCTCGGGCAGTTGCGGGCCCAAGGGAGCGATCGCGCCGGTTCTCTGGCGGCCTATCGCCTGGCCATCCAAGCGATCGGGCAATTGCGCAATGATCTGGCCGGGATGGATTCCGTGGTGCAGTTTTCCTTCCGCGATCGGGTGGAGCCGGTTTATCGGGAGTTTGTGGATCAGTTGTTGCGGGGCAACCCTAGCCAGGAAGACTTGCAATCGGCCCGATCTGCGATCGAGGCTTTGCAGTTGGTGGAATTGGAAAACTTCTTTCGCCAAGCTTGTTTGGATGCCAAACCGGAACCGCTCGATCGGGCCATTGACGGGCGATTGGACACGGCCGCCGTGGAGGCCATTGTTTTAAACGATCGCGTGGCCACCCTCACCAAATTACCGGGCCAACCGTTGCGCTATGCTGTGGTTCCTGTGCCCCGAGCTACCGTTCTCCAAACCCTGCAACGGGTGCAACAGGCCGTCCAAGACCCAACCATTCCCAACCGGGAGCGCTTGCGCCTGTCTAAGCAGGTTTATGACTGGCTAGTGGCTCCGATTGCCCCAGAATTAGCCCAATCGGGAGTCAAAACCCTGGTGTTTGTGCTAGATGGGCCCTTGGCGAATATCCCGATCGCCGCCCTCCATGACGGAGAGCAATATCTCTTGGAGCGCTACAACACCACCAGAGCCTTGGGCTTGCAGCTTTTTGCCCCCAAAGCCCTGAACCCGCGATCGCTCAACGTCTTGGCGGCGGGTGTTTCGGAAGTGGCCCCCAGTTTCCAGGCGGAAAAATTGGGAGCCTTGCCCTTTGTGGCCGATGAGCTAGATATTTTGGCCCAGGAGTTACCGGCGGCCGTCCTGCGCGATCAGGCCCTGACGGAGCAGGCCCTGCGCCAAGCCTTGCAACAAAACAACGCCCCGATCGTCCATGTGGCAACCCATGCCCAGTTCAGTTCCCGAGCCGATCGCACCTTTCTGCTGGCTTGGGATCGTCGCATTGAGTTAGCGGATTTTGACCAACTGTTGCGCCGACCGGTCAGCCGCCCCCCGATCGAACTCTTGGTGTTGAGTGCCTGCGAAACAGCCCGAGGGGACGATCGCGCCACCCTAGGTCTCACGGGCATTGCCATTCAAGCCGGCACTCGCAGCGTGTTAGGAACGCTGTGGCAGGTTAGCGACGAATCCACCGCTTTGCTGATGGGAGACTTTTACCAAAGCCTGCGCACCGGAGCCACCAAAGCCGAATCCCTGCGCCAGGCCCAGCTTGCCTTGCTCGAAAACCCCAACTTTCGCCATCCCTTCTTTTGGGCCCCCTATATCCTGGTGGGCAATTGGCTGTGAAACTTGAAGTCAAAGCTGAGTTTCCGAGACGGGATCAAAAAGAGCCGCTACGATCGGGAGCAGGTCACGGTTTGGCCCCAAAAACTTCCAAAGCCCCAAAGACTTTCAAGCCATTCCGGAATGGTTCGGTTTTTGAAGGGTTGTTTTGAAGGGTTGTGTTGAAGGATCGTCGCGATCGAGGACTGAAACGAGGATTAAGACTATGAATTGGCATGATCTAGGCACGTTGGTATTGCTGCTGAGTCCCGGGCTGTTGCTGTCGGCCATTGTGATGGGCATTTTTGCGGCCGGCGGCTAGGGCATGGGGCGACCCCCGGGCGGCACAGCATGAACCAACTCGCTGCCCGATTGGGGCCAGTCGCGCCGGTAGCGTGCGCCGGCCGGATCGCCCCAACCCAACTGCAACACCACCTCACAGGGCAACGCTTGGCCGCGCGGATCCAAACTGACCCACTCAGCGCGATCGATCAAGCGCTGCTCATCATTGGGGGTGAGGGTGCAAAAGTCTCGCCCCCCGGCCACGCTCAGGTGGCGATCGAACCCCACCGTGACCGATCGCCAAAATTTGATCGCGTCATCCTTAAAGCGCTGAAGGGTATGGATATCCTCCGGCAGCGCAACTAACTGATCATGTAATTCGGGATAGTCCAGCCGATGGGGGCCCAGGGCAATCGATCGCCACACCAAGCCCGACACCCCCTGTTCACGCTGGTAGGCATGAATTTGGGCCCGGAAGTTTTGATAAGCCGTAAATTTCTGAATTCCTTTGGGGTCAATCAGGCGATCGAGCGGCGCAATTCCTGATACTTTCGCCGTCAAATGTAAGCGTTGACCTTGCATACAGGCCCGCTGTTCTTCCGCCAAAATTTGTAATAACTCATCGGTGCTGTAGGGCTTTTCCATTTGTTCCTCCACAGTGCCTTCAGAGTGTTTTAGGATGCCATTTCATAGCAGCATAGCAAGTTCAAATGATGGATCAAATTAACCTCCCTGCCGCTGCAAAATTGCGAAGACAAGGGGCTTAAGCCCCTTGCTTGCTGCATTAATCAACTAGCCGCTCACGAGCCAAGGATTAGCCAATTTTGCATTAGCTAATTTTGATAGCTAATTCTGCATTAGCTAATTTTGGCAGCCATCGCCACGATCGAATCAACCATCCGCATCGAGTAGCCCCACTCGTTGTCATACCAAGACACAATCTTGAAGAAATTCGAGTTCAGCTCAATGCCCGCCGTTGCGTCAAAGATGCTCGAATGGGCATCGCTCGTGAAGTCCGTGGAAACCACCGGATCTTCCGTGTAGCCCAAAACTCCCTTCAGCTCTCCTTCAGCAGCGGCCTTCATGGCGGCGCAAATGGCTTGGTAGCTGGTGGCTTGCTCAGTGCGGAAGGTCAAATCCACCACCGACACATCGGCCGTGGGCACGCGGAACGCCATGCCAGTCAAGCGCCCCTTCAGGGCCGGCAGAGCCAGGGTCACGGCCTTGGCGGCTCCGGTAGAGGCGGGGATGATGTTTTGCATGGCGCTGCGGCCGCCGCGCAAATCCTTGCGGCTGGGGCCGTCCACGGTGGGCTGGGTGGCGGTGGCGGCATGGACGGTGGTCATCAACCCTTCAGCAAGACCGAAGTTGTCATGAATCACCTTGGCGATCGGGGCCAAACAGTTGGTGGTGCAACTGGCGTTGGACACGATGAAATCCTTGGCCGGGTCAAAGTTGCTGTGGTTCACGCCCACCACCAGGGTCGGCACGCGATCGGGATCTTTCGTGGGTGCGGAGATGATTACCCGCTTTGCCCCAGCAGCCAGGTGCTTGCTGGCTCCCGCATGGTCAATGAAAATTCCGGTGGCTTCCACCACAAAGTCCACATTGTGGTCACCCCAGGGCAACTCCTCCGGGTTGCGACAAGCAAAACAGGGAATCAGTTTGCCGTTCACCACCAGGCCGCCTTCGGCCGCTTCCACCGTGCCCTTGAACCGGCCGTGGGTGGAGTCATATTTCAGCAAGTATGCGAGGCTCTCGGGGGGGAACAGATCGTTAATTGCGCAAACTTCAATGTCGGGATTGGCGATCGCACCGCGAAACACCAATCGGCCAATGCGTCCGAAACCGTTAATGGCAACCTTAATCGGGGCCATGATCAAAACTCTCCTGCTTGCGAAGTCATGAATCAAACGGGCTTGAACCCACAGGGTCAGCCCCGGCAGTTATTTTGACCCAAGGGGTGAGGGAATCAATCCCAACGCGGATCAATCTCCCACGACCCTAAACCGGATTCAGGCAAGGGGTGATGGTTCTTGGCTTTTTTTCAAGACTCTTTTCCAAGCTTGGTCAATCCGAGAGGGGGAGTGAACAGCCCAGACGGATACCTAATCGGCCTGATCAATCGACGAAGACAGGAGGCGCAAGCCCCTTGCCCCCAGGATCTGTAGGTAATTTGCGATTGCCTTAAGATACCGCTCAGACATTTTCTAAAACTGTGGTGAATAGAACTGTGGTGAGGCTGTGGCGGATTTAGGCCGAACTTCATCACGATCAATGCGATCAGTTCTGCGATCAGTTCTGTGATCGGTGTTATCTGTGATCGGTGTTAATCGATTTCCTCGATCGCCTTTGGGTCAGAGGAGCACCATGGGTACATTCTCAAGAAGGGTGTCTGGAAAGAGTTGATCTGTGGTGTTCACTCGATGGTGTTTACTCGATGGTGTTTGCTGAGTAGTTGGCCAAGCATCTACCCAAGCATTGACCCAAGTGGTTGGCAAAAATTGGCCGAAGATTAACTGAAGATTGACCGAATTAAAACAGGTTTGTCAGCATCAGGAACTAACCAAAAAATGCAAAAAGGCTGAAAATTTAGCCAATTTCGAGCAGAAGATTTTATGGAAGAGTGGTTTTGGGCAGACTCTGCAAGATTACGGGGAATCTCGTGAAAATTGCTACTAAACCCTGACCATCACTGGTGCAATCTAAAGGGGTATCTTGTCCACCATCGATCGAGCCGTTGTCGAGGGATCCCGATCGCACCCCCCCTCGGTTTCCCTTGCAGCAACCCTGAAACCCTTGAATTTTTGGGGATTGATTGCGGTTGATCCCGATCGCTCCGTGAAGAATAACCGGATTCTGCGATGGGCGAGTTTCCATGCAGCCGATCCCCAGGGTGAGTAATGGATGAGTTAACCTGAGCACCATCCTCGCTATCGGTCAGATTATGATGGTCGCGATGGTAGTTGATTCCCTGGAAACGATCACTTCTTGGGCAAATCTTGGGCAAATCTTGGGAAATTCCTCAAAATGCCCCAATTCCCGATCGTGACTGGGATTGGGGCGCAGGCCGCCCACCAAGACCCCTCAACCAGTGCGATCGCTCCATTGACGCAACTCATTCAAGAATCGGGTGCATTGCAGCGCAGTTACCGTTCTATGGTCACTTAAACCCTTGCCCGCGCATTTGCTCAATCCTCTGCTGTCTATGTCAGCCCTGCTTCAAAGTCCTCGGCCGTCGAGTCGAATAACTGCACTGCTTGTTAGTCTGTTGGGTGGTTACTGTTGGGGATCGATCGCCCTGCCCGTGGCGGCCCAATCCCTTGGCCCTTTTGATGAACCGGCCCTCAGTGCGCCCGACGGCCCCTCCAGCGTTGCAGCACCCGATTCCACCCTCAATCCATCGGCTAACTCCACCTCCGGCAATTCCACGCCAGACTCTGCGCCGAATTCTGCCACCCTTCAGCCCTTGCCTCGGTTGCCTTTGGCTCCCACGTCCACTGCAACTGGTTCCGTGCTCGATCCAACGCTTCAGCCCCCGATCGATGGGTATCAACTGGATACGGGCGATCGGCTACAGGTGGAAATTTTTGATGTGCCCGAATTCAGCAACCGCATTTACCTAGTGCTGGTCGATGGCACGATTTCCGTGCCCTGGATTGGTTCTGTGCGGGCCCGAGGCTTAACTCCTCAGCAATTGGCCAATGCCCTCAGCCAGGCCTATCGCCCCTTCGTGAAGACTCCGATCATCACCGTCAATGTTTTAACGCCCCGCCCGGTTCGGATTGGTGTTTCTGGGGAGGTGAATCGGCCCGGCTCCTACGCGATCGAGGTCAGCAATCGGGACGTGGTGCCCAACCAGTTACCCCTTCAATGGCCAGACGTGACCCGGGCGATCGTGGCGGCCGGTGGCATCACCCCCCTCGCAGACATTCGCAACATCCGCCTCCGGCGCTCAGATCCCAGCGGTACCCCCCAAGACCAAACCCTCAACCTTTGGCAACTGCTGGAAAGTGGCGACCTCAGCCAAAATATCTTGCTGCGGGATGGAGACATGCTGATGATTCCAAAGGCCAGCACCTTTTCTTCCGAGGAAGTTTCGCGCGTGGCCCGGGCCAGCTTTGCCCCCGAAACGATCGGGGTGAACGTGGTTGGCGAAGTGAAAGCTCCTGGCCTGATTAAGCTGCCACCCAACGCCACCCTCAATCAGGCCGTCTTGGCGGCCGGCGGATTCCTGCGCCCCCGCGCCATCTCCAGCCAAGTTGACCTGATTCGGATTAATCCCGATGGGTCAGCCACCGCCCGCCGCATTGCCCTTGACCTGCAAGCCGGCCTGAATGAGGAAACCAATCCCCTGTTGCTGAACAACGACATCGTGGTGATTAACACCAATGGCGTGACCCGAATTACGGACTTCCTGCGGGTGTTGCTGTCGCCTGTGGATAATCTCTCGAACCTGCGTCGCCTGTTGGCCCCCAGCGTTCCCGATTTTCAGTAATTCAATAAACTGCCTAGCCCTCGGCCTTCGATTTCATTACCTGAACCCTATGCAGTCCCAGACATCCCGCGAGGCGATCGACTTCAATCCCCTAGGGCTTATCCTTAAGGCTTGTCAACGGGCCTGGCTACCGGCTGCTTGTGTTTTTATTTTGGGCATGGGTGGTTCTGTGTTGGCGGCTCGGCGCGTGAAGCCTGTGTATGAGGCCGGAGCCAAGATTCTCTTCAGAATTGACTCCACTCAAGAGCTGACGGGACTTGCACGGGACGAGTCGGATAATCCTTTGCGATCGCTGTTGGTTGACCAGAGTCCCATCAGTAATCAGATGGAAATTTTGCTCTCAGAGCCATTACTAGAACGCACCATCAAAAAGCTGGATTTGCGAGACAAAAAAGGCGAACCCTTAGGGCCAGGGGAGCTGAAAACAGCGCTGGAAGTCAAGATTATTGGCGCAACAGATGTTGTCAGCATTACTTACGTCAATGAGTCTCCAGAATTGGCGGCAGCGGTTGTGAATTCCGTAATTGAGGTCTATCGCAATAACAACGTGACGATCGCCCGAGAAGACACTGTTCAGGCTCGCATTTTTCTGTCCCGCGAGTTGCCACAGGTGGAAAAGCAACTGCGAAATTTGGAACTGAGACTTCAGCGATTTAAAGAACAAAATCAGGTGATTAATTTAGAGGAGGAAGCGCGAACTTCGGTGCTGGCTCTGCGGTTGCTCGACGAGCAAATTACCAACACGGAAGCCGCAGCAATGGAAGCGGCTGCCAAAACCACAGTCTTGCGCCGTCAACTCAATCTTTCTCCTCAAGAAGCTGTGGTGGTGGCGGCCGTGAGCCAGTCCCCCAGTGTTCAGAAAGTTCTGCTGGATTTGCAAGACACCCAAAAAGAACTCGCAGAACAGCGATCGCGCTTCACAGACAGCAGCCCCACCGTTTCTCGGTTAATGGAACGGGAGCGACAGTTACAAGACATTTTGCAAAAGCGAATTCAAGAAACTTTGGGCGATCGGCAAGTGGTTCCGCCCAGCTTCTTACAGGCTGGGGAATTGCGGGTGACTTTAATTCAGCAATACCTCAACTCCGAAACGGAGCGAGTGAGCGCAGTCAATAAACTCAAGTCCTTTGAAGACAGCCGATCGACATATCTCCGACGGAGCCGCAGCTTGCCCAAAATTGAACAAGAGCAGCGTTATTTGGAACGCAAGCTAAAGGCTGCCCAGGGAACTTATGAAACCCTACTTTCCAATTTGCAAACGCTCTTGGTCAAGGAAGAACAGCGCAACAACAGCACCAGAATTTTGGAGCCAGCGACTGTGCCTCGTAAGCCATCTTCTGGTGGCAAGGTCAAGGTTTTAGCCCTAGGGTTATTTGGCAGCACCTTAATGGCTTCTGCAATTATCATCATTGCGGAAGTTTGGAGTTCTCGATCGCGCTCTGAAAAAAAGATGAGCTAGCCGATGGGTACTGAATAGCTGTTGAGCATATCGATCGGCACCCGAATTAGTTTCTAGAAAATAACCTGATCTATCAATAACTCAGTGTATAGAATGCAATAACTCAGTGTATAGAATGGTCTGACAATAACTCAGTGTATAGAATGGTCTGAAATAAACTGGTTAACGAAATAGCTTCGTTAATAGACCTCTTGCATCAATCGTAATTCTTATCCTAAATCCCTTGCTAAGATTGCTGATTGACTGACAAAATACTCAGGTACCTGGTTCTTCAGTAGGTTGGATTTCATCAAGCTCAATTCAACTCGATCGTCATGAACCTTATTGTTGTTGAGTTTCATCCCTCAATCCAACCTGCAAGATGATTGTTGATCAGCCGATCTTGACAAAAGGGATTAAGGATGAAGACTTTTAACTAATTTGTGAAAAAGGTCTAATCAACTGATTGTATTGATGATTTTGTAAACTAACTCTCTGTGAGTGATAGTCATTAAAAAATGATCAAGATAGGATACAAAATATTTTGAACTTTACTTTGAACTTTACTTTGAACTAATTGCCATGCTGATATCCATCAAGAATGACTATACTAAACAGCGGCGACATTGATTACTGTTTTTACGTTGCCCCTTCCCATGACTCAGGCTTTGCATCCCCTTCGTCGCTTATTTCTTTACTTGCCGCAATATCGCCGCCAGCTTTGGCAAGCGACAGCCTACTCAGTTCTGAATAAAGTTTTTGACCTGGCACCACCAGCTTTGCTGGGTTTAGCTGTTGATACATTGGTGCAGCGGCAGGATTCTTGGTTGGCTTCCTGGGGACTTCGGGGAATCACAGAGCAATTTTTGGCGCTGGCAGTTTTAACTTGGCTAATTTGGATTTTGGAGTCTGTCTTTGAATATGCCTACAAGCGAGTTTGGCGCAATTTAGCCCAATCTATTCAGCATGATTTGCGGCTGGAGGTATATGACCATTTGCAATCTTTGGAGTTAGCCTATTTTGAAGAGCGCAGTACAGGAGAATTACTCTCAATTCTGAATGATGATGTCAATCAGTTGGAGCGATTTTTAGACACGGGTGCAAACGATGTTTTGCAGGTGACCACGACAGTTTTGATCATTGGGGGTAGCTTTTTTGCAGTCGCTCCTCAGGTGGCCTGGCTGTCGATGTTACCCATGCCATTTATTTTGTGGGGATCGATCGCCTTTCAGAAAAATTTGGCCCCTCGATATTCCGAAATGCGAGAAACCGTGGGCTTGCTGAGTGCCCGATTGGCTAATAATTTGGGTGGCATTTTAACCATCAAAAGTTTCACGGCGGAGCGCTATGAACACGATCGGGTGATGATCGATAGCAATGCCTACCGTCGTTCTAACCGACGGGCGATCGCCTATAGCGCTGCCTTTGTGCCTTTGATTCGGATGGTGATCCTTTGTGGGTTCACGGCCACTTTGGTGGTGGGTGGTTTGGAAGCGGCGGCGGGGCGCATGTCGATCGGGGTTTACAGCACCTCAATTTTCATTATTCAGCGACTTTTGTGGCCCCTCACCACTTTGGGCCAAACCCTGGATAACTATCAGCGAGCTATGGCTTCTATTCGGCGAATTTTTAATTTGTTGGATACGCCCATTGATGCCCATTCAGGAACCAAAACCTTTGCCCCTTCGGAGATTCGCGGCGAAATTGTGCTCGATCGCGTGACCTTTGCCTATCGAGGTCGATCGCCCGTGGTGCAAAATCTCTCCCTCACGATCCCCGCTGGTCAAACGATTGCAATTGTGGGGGCTACTGGTTCTGGCAAAAGCACCTTGGTGAAGCTGCTGTTGCGTCTTTATGAAATTAATGATGGCGCTATTTTGCTTGATGGGATTGATACCCGTGAAATCGACCTAGAAAGCTTGCGCGGAGCCATTGGTTTGGTGAGTCAAGATGTTTTTCTGTTCCATGGAACTGTGGCTGAAAACATCGCCTATGGTACATTTCACGCCACCCCGGATGAAATTCTAGCGGCGGCCAAAATTGCAGAAGCTGATGATTTCATTCAGCAACTTCCCCAGGGCTACGAAACCATTGTGGGCGAGCGGGGTCAGAAGCTGTCGGGTGGGCAGCGGCAACGGATCGCGATCGCCCGAGCGGTTCTGAAAAATCCCCCCATCCTCATTTTGGATGAAGCTACGTCGGCCGTGGACAACGAAACCGAAGCGGCGATTCAACGATCGCTCGATAAAATCACCCAAAATCGCACCACGATCGCGATCGCCCATCGCCTCTCAACCATCCGCAACGCGGACTGTATCTATGTGATGGATCAGGGGCAATTGGTGGAATCGGGCCGCCATGAAAACCTGCTCGATCGCAACGGAATCTATGCTGAACTGTGGCGATTGCAAACCGGCGATCAGGCGGCTTAGGGGCTGTCGCCATTTCCATTGCCGTAGGGGTTGGGAGACCCAACCCTAACCCGGGCGATCGCTACTCGCTACAACCCTATCCACCCCTGGGAACACCCAAGGATCACGGGAATGGGCGAGGAGACCCCGCCCCTACGGCTGATTGGTTTGAAGAACGAGGTCATCAGGGTTTTAGGCGATTGATTTCGGGAAACGACGATCGACCCTAGCTCTTCGCCTCATCACTCAGCATCCCGATCGTGGTTT
Organism: Limnothrix redekei LRLZ20PSL1; assembly: GCF_043235035.1. Lineage (NCBI taxonomy): Bacteria > Bacillati > Cyanobacteriota > Cyanophyceae > Pseudanabaenales > Pseudanabaenaceae > Limnothrix > Limnothrix redekei. The sequence goes on from NZ_JAZAQF010000007.1 coordinate 13,443, forward strand.
CCACCGCACTGCTATCCACCTCCGAATCATCGGGCGAGTGACCCACCAGCGCTTCCCGCTGCCGAGCATACTCATTGGCTTTGGCATAATTCCCCAACGAGTAATAGGCCACTCGCAAACTCGCTAGCGCCTGTAACTCCACATCCAAGTCAGGAATCAGGCGCGAAACGGTCAACCGTTGCTGGTAATACTCGATCGCCGTGCCATAGTCAGCCTGGGCATCGTAGGCCACGCCCAGCGCTCCTAGGGTTTGCTCTTCACCTCGCAAATCCTTGAGGGCCCGCGTCACCGTTAGCCGCTGCTTGCAGTAATTAATGGCCTGCTGCATATTGCCCAGATGCCGACAGGCACTCGCCAAGCTGCGTAAAACCTGGTTCGCCGTTGCATAGTCATCATTGGCGTAGGACAGCCGCAGCAGTTGGTCATAATATTCCACCGCGCTGCTGTAGTCGCCACAGGCATAGTAACTATTGCCCAAATTCTTGAGCACTTGCCGCTCAGCTTCCCGATCGCCCACCTGTCGCACTGCATCCAGGCTTTGGCGCTGATAAACGATCGCGTTGGGATAGTCCCCGGCGGCTTTGTAGGTCAACCCTAAATTATTCAGGATGGCAATTTGGCTATCTAGCTCCCCCATATCTCGGGCGATTGCTAAGGCCTCCTGTTGATAAACAATGGCGCGATCGAACTGGCCCAAGTGACGGCAAGCATTGCCCCAATGGGCTAAGGCGTGGGTCTGGCCTTGCCAATTGCCATGGGCGCGGGTGGTGGCCAGCCAGCGACGCGCACAGTCCAGGGCTTGCTCATACTGATGGCGGGCGTAGTAGCCCAAGAACAGGCCGTTATAGGCCCGTTCCTCGCGATGGTGATCCTTCACCGAGATCGCCAAGGTTAACAACGCCTCAAATAACTGTTCTGCCTGATTGAACTGCCGTTCTCGATAGGCCTCAAAACCGTCATGGAGCAGCTTTGCCATTTTGGTTTCCGCTTCTCGCAAATCGGCATTGGTCGTGATTGTTTCATCCGAATCCATATCGTCCCCAGAGTCTCCGGCAGGATTCGACATAGGCGATGTCGAGAAATGACGGTTAGCAAACCAACCACGATCTTGGATTTGCACTTTCATATCTCTCAAGTTCCCGATCGCCTCGTTAGGAATAACCGCTCGGTCGTTACCCTTGAACCATTAATCAGCCCACCCATTAAGCCATATCAGGAGCAAGTTTGACCAATACCCACTGATGACTCCTAAACGGTTTCATTATACGTTGGGTCAGAAAAGTGCGTTTGCAAGCTCCTAGGAGCGATCGCGCACCAACCAAACTGAATTGCAACTTTGAACCCGTCACTGTCTCCTGAGAGGATGTCTGAAAAGCCAGAATTGATACGCTTCTTGCCCTGCCGATTAACGAAACCAGAGGTTTAAGCCCCTTACCCTCGTCTTAAATCGGGATTCGGCAAGCCCCCAAGGGCACTTTTCAGACATCCTCTAAGATTTGGCGATCAAATCTGCCACCTTTTTGAAGCATGGAACTCAAAAAGATCGCCATTCAGAAACAAACCCATTTGGGCAGATAGCTTATCAGAAACACCCGAACGCCCCACAGGGGATGAAACCCATCAGTGGGCGATCGCTCGGTGGTTATAGAGTCCCTGCAATCGGTCGGGGAGCAGCATCGATTTAGGGGATCATCTCCTCTGAAGCTGCCACGACCCAGTATTATTGTGCCCACAGCTCGCCCAGAACTTACAGGGCCGGCTGGATTGTCACTGCAACCCAACCCAGACCGGTCGATCGCAATTCGATTGCAATTCCACTTCCGCATCAGCAAAAGCGGGCAGGCAGAATGCCACAGGATTGCTATAGTCTTTAGGCTGTGCCTTTGCCAACTGTTTGCGAATCGTGCTGATTACAGCGGTCTACAAAGACGTGCAAAGCAGAATGCGCAAAGCAGGACATGCAAAGGCGAACAAAGGGCGAACAAAGACTGATGAAAACGCACAAACCTGTACGAAAATGTACAGAAATGATCAACGCAAATCTCAGCGCTTAGCCCGTTTCATTACCTTGTTTCATCGCCTTAATTGCTAATTTGACCCTATGCTTGATGCCTCAGACCTGAAACGCCAAATTGATTTGCTGTGCGATCGCCTGAGCAACGCTCAGGACTGTCTTTGACCAAGCTGCTTTGAACGCCAAAGTGGCCGACTTGGAAAACCTAGCCGCCCAGCCAGATTTTTGGGACGACCAAAGCCAGGCCCAGCAAGTTTTGCAAGATTTAAATGATGCCAAAGGAGATCTACAACAGATCGATCGCTGGCAAAACACCCTCAATGACAGCCGCGCCGCCCTGGAGCTACTGGAATTAGAACCCGATGATGGTCTCCTCCAGGAAGCTTTCACCTCCTTAAATCAATTGGCGGCGGAACTGGATGCCTGGGAACTTCAACGCTTATTATCTGGCCCCTACGACAGCAAAGGAGCCGTTTTAAGCATTAACGCTGGGGCCGGGGGAACCGATGCCCAGGACTGGGCCGAGCAGTTGATGCGGATGTATACTCGCTGGGCAGAAAAACAACAATATAAAGTGGCGATCAGCGAGCTTTCTGAAGGCGATGAAGCGGGAATTAAATCCGTCACCTTAGAAATTCAAGGTCGCTATGCCTATGGCTATTTGCGATCGGAAAAGGGTACCCATCGCCTCGTGCGAATTTCGCCGTTTAATGCCAACGGCAAGCGCCAAACCAGCTTTGCGGGCGTGGAAGTGATGCCGATTTTGGATCACTCCATTCAACTGGAGATCCCAGACAAAGATTTAGAAATTACCACCTCGCGGGCCGGCGGCAAAGGTGGCCAGAACGTGAACAAAGTGGAAACGGCCGTGCGGATTACCCACTTACCCACGGGGTTGGCCGTGCGCTGCACCGAGGAGCGATCGCAACTGCAAAACAAAGAAAAAGCGATGGTTCTGTTGAAGGCCAAACTGTTGGTGATTGCCCAAGAACAGCGGGCCAAGGAAATCGCGGACATTCGCGGCGACATGGTGGAAGCGGCCTGGGGAACCCAGATCCGTAACTATGTGTTTCACCCTTACCAATTGGTGAAAGACCTGCGCACGGAATTAGAAACCACCGATATTCAGTCGGTGATGAATGGTGATTTGGGGCAATTTATCGAAAGCTATTTGCGCCAAGAAAGCCAAGCCGCCGATGCCGTTGGTTTGTAGTCGAGATTTCAGGTAGGGGCGTACGGCCGTACGCCCTTACGAGATTGACCAATTCTGTCGAGATTGTAGGAAATTACAGCGCGATTTTGTGAACCCAATCAGCGTAGGCCGGCTCGCGATTTTCGACGATCGCCGTGAGGGTGTCTCGCAACAGATTCGTGACGGGGCGATCGCTCCCGAGGGTGTAGTTTTCGATCTTGCTCACCGGGGCAATTTTGGCCGCTGTGCCGCTGAGGAACACTTCATCCGCAATGAACAATTCGGTTTTATCCACCGGGCGAGTTTCGATCGGAATTCCCTGATCGCGGGCGATCGTCAAAATGCTGTCGCGGGTGATCCCTTCCAGGATGTCTTGCTCAAAACCGGGCGTGATCAATGTGCCATTGCGCACCAAAAACACGTTCATCCCCGAGGCTTCGCTCACCTTGCCCTGGGAGTTCATCATGATTGCTTCATCAAAACCCGACTCCACCGCTTCGGTTTTGGCTAGCGATGAGGTGATGTAAGCGCCCGCAATTTTGCCGCGCAATGGCAAGCTGCGATCTTCTTGGCGCACCCAGGAGCTAATCCGGCAAGCGACCCCTTCTTGGGATAGGTAATCACCCATTTCCAATCCGTAGATAAAGAAGCTCTTTTCGACGCTGTGCAAACGGGGCGCAATCCCTAGGTCAGAGGTGTAAACGAAGGGGCGGATATAAAACGACTTGGTGGGTTTGTTTTGGCGGACAAATTCTTCGATCGCCCAAAGAATTTTGTCGGCGGGCAGGTCGTAATGCAGGAATTTGGCGCTTTGGCTGAGGCGCTTGCTGTGGCGATCGAGCCGGAACAGCAAAATCGTGCTCGGATTCGTCGGGTCAGGAATCCCGCGCAACCCGCCAAAGGCCCCCGTGCCGTAGTGCAGCGCGTGGGTTGCGATCGACAGGTTGGCATTCTCGAAGGGGATAAATTCGCCTTTGTAATAGGCGATCGGCATGAAGTTTTGGTGCATGGCAGGTTGCGGCGGAATCGAAATCAACAAAAACCAGGCGATCGAACAGGCAAGCAGTGATGAACGGATTCGTCGAGGGCAAGGGGCCTAGGGGCTGTCATCAAATCCCCGAAACCCTGATTCTTGCGTTACGGGATCGTGGGGAGCAAGGGGCTTAAGCCCCTTGTCTGGATCGATGCAATTCACATCGATGCAATTCACAGGGCTAGACGTTAAATCTAAACAGCATAACATCGCCCTCTTGCACCACATATTCTTTGCCTTCACTGCGCACGAGGCCCTTTTCCTTGGCCGCAGAAAGAGACCCGGCCGCCACCAAATCCGCGTAGGCCACGGTTTCGGCCCGGATGAAGCCCCGCTCAAAGTCCGAGTGAATGACCCCGGCCGCTTGGGGGGCGGTCATGCCTGCATGGATCGTCCAGGCGCGGGTTTCCTTTTCGCCAGAGGTGAAGTAGGTGCGCAGACCCAATAGGTCGTAGGTGGCGCGGATTAGGGACTTCAGCCCCCCTTCAGTCACACCCAATGAGTCGAGAAAGTCCGTCCGTTCCTCATCGGATAGTTCAATCAATTCCGCTTCCACTTGGGCGGAAATAATCACCGTTTGGGCGTTTTCGGTCTTGGCTAGTTCCCGCACCTGCTCCACCCATGAGTTGCCGGTGGCCAGGTCATCTTCCGAAACGTTGGTAGCGTAGATCATCCGCTTGCGGGTCAGCAGGCCCAAGGTGGCGATCAGGGGTTCTTCTTCTTCAGTCAGGCTGACTTGGCGGGCGGGGCGACCATCTTCGAGAACGGCCAGGATCTTTTCGAGCACGACCAGTTCCGCTTGGGCCTCTTTGTTGGCGCGGGCTTGCTTGCGGACGCGATCGGCTCGGCGCTCCACCTGGGCCAAGTCCGAGAGGATCAACTCCAGATTGATGATTTCAATGTCGCGGATCGGGTCGATCGAGCCGGACACGTGGATGATGTCGTCATTCTCAAAACAGCGCACCACATGGACGATCGCATCCACTTCCCGAATGTTGGCCAAAAACTGGTTCCCCAGCCCTTCGCCCTTGCTGGCTCCCTTCACCAGGCCGGCAATGTCCACAAATTCCACGCGCGTGGGGACGATTTGCTTGGACTTGGCCAAATCACTCAGCACTTGCAACCGCTCATCGGGCACGGAGACCACGCCGACGTTGGGTTCAATGGTGCAGAAGGGAAAGTTGGCGGCTTCCGCTTTGGCGTTGGCAACCAGGGCATTAAACAGGGTGGACTTGCCCACGTTGGGCAGTCCGACGATTCCGGCTCGGAGCATGGGTCGATCGGGCGAGGTGGCTGGGACTGAATTGCAGTCTACTAGCTTATCGGAAATGGGGGCGGCCGGCTGGCCGTGGCCCTAACGCGGGACGGTGGCAATTTGGGCTAACCAGCGATCGATCCGTTGATCCCACTCCACGGACTGGCCCGGCTGGGTGCGATACCAGGCGATCGCCGCCGGACGACCTTGCCGCGCCGCCAGGGTGGTGGCTTTCCAAAACATCACAGAGGCTTGGTTTGGGGCAAATTGCAGCACCAAGTTAACCTGTCGCTCCAGTTTTTCCCCTTCGGCGGAACGCAACCACCGCACCACCGTTGCCTGATCCCCCAGGGAAGCTTGTGCAAAGCGATCGAGTGCCCGTTGCCAACGGCTATCGCCTAGGTCGGCCAAAATCTGGCTGGGAATATCTTTTTGGGGCGAGTCGGCTCGCACCCGGGCCAGATCCGCGTGGTAGCGTAGGGCATCGTATTGGGCCTGGACCCGATCGTCCCAAACCAGCGATCGATTCACCAGTCGATCGCGCAGGGGCTGCAATTTGGTTAAGGCCGGCGACCAAAGCTCCAGCTTGGCCAGCTTCAGGGCCTCTTGGTATTGGGCCAAGTCGGTTAAATCGGTCGATCGCAGCAACGGTTCCGTCAGCACGATCGGTTCCAAGGAAACGGGATCCGGCGCAAACCCGGAGGGGATCGCTCGGTAAATTGCCAAGTCCGGTGCATCGGTGGCCGATTGATCCACGATTAATTCCGGTTCCCGATTGCCGGTGATCGATTCCCAAACGGGCGATCGATCCTTGGGGCTGCTCCACTGGCCTTGGACGCTCAAGTGGCCCGGTCGCCCCAAACGGCTAATGTTCAAATGCACAATCACGCCGTAGCGCAGTTGCTGGTTCGATCGGGGCAATTGTCCGCTCACCGTTAACCAACCGCCGCCCGCTGGGCCGCCCTTCAGGCCTTGCACCGCCATTAGCGGCAAGGGATCCGTGGAACCGCTGGTGGCCACACCGGCCTTGACCAAGGGAGCCAACACCAAGGATTCCGGCGGCCCCTCCAAATCGAGCGTCGTGGTGAGCCGATAGGCCAAGGGGCGATCGCCCTGGGGTTCCGGGTTTGGGGCCTGGTAGGCCCGCAACTGGACGATCGGCCAACATTGGGGCCCCGCCGTGCAGTTGGGTTGCTGTTGCCGCACGGTGGCCACCAACCATTGACGACCCAGCGGCACAATTTCCCCCATCCGTTGGTTGCCCTTGGTCAATTCCGCCCGCAGTTGGGCCACGGTTTTCAGGTCGCGGGGCGTGATGCCTCCGGTGGCGGGCAACCATTGATCCAACCAAGCAGCGGCCTCGGGATCAACAATTGAGCGAACTCCCACCGCAAAACCCGTAGTCACCAGGGCGATCGCCCCGCCCAGGGTCAACAGCGCCGCCACAGACAGGGATAGGGAAGCCGCCCGTTTCCAGGGTGCAGCGGGCGAAACTGTGTGGCGAACTTTGGCCATAACCAAGACCGGGGATGCAGCAGGTTGAATCAATCTAACCGATCGATTCACTCCATCGATCGCTCAAAAGGTATCTCAACCCGGATCGGTGGGGCGATCGGTTGGGCCAATTGGCGAGAGGCAGTGGTGCGGCCCTGGGGGTCGGCGGCTTCGGGCCGCAGATATGCGAAGTTGGAAATAACCGTTGCGTATAGGAGCCAACCATGGCCACAGCCTCGCCCAACCCGATCGACCCGTCCGTTATGAACCCGCCCGTAGCCTTGGTGGGAGCCGGGCCGGGCCATGGAGCCTATCTCACCCTGCGAGCGGCTCAGGTGCTGCGCCAAGCGGAGGTTTTGGTGCATGATGCCCTAGTCGATCGGGCGCTGCTGGGCTGGCTTCCCGCCACCTGTGAGCAAATCGACGTGGGCAAACGGGGCGGCCAGCCCTCCCCCAGTCAACCGGAGATCGATCGCTTGCTGGTGGAGCAGTGGCGATCAGGAAAGCGGGTCGTGCGTCTCAAGGCGGGCGATCCCTTTGTATTTGGGCGTGCCAGCAGCGAAATCCAAGCCCTGCAAGCGGCGGGAGCAACCTTTGAAATGATTCCCGGCCTTTCCAGTGCCCTGGCGGGGCCGCTGCTGGCGGGCATTCCCCTCACCGATGCGGTGCTGAGTCGTTGCTTTGCCGTGGCCAGTGCCCATGAACCCGATGAGTTGCACTGGGAAGCCCTGGCCCAACTGGAAACCCTCGTGTTTTTGATGGCGGGCCGATCGCTCCCGGAAATTACCCGCCAACTGATTCGCCATGGTCGATCGTCCGTCACTCCCGTGGCCGTCATTCGCGCCGCCGCCACTCCCCAACAACAGGTCTGGACGGGCACACTGGAATCGATCGCCCTGCAAACGGAGCGCGTTTCCCTCTCGCCGGCCGTGGTGGTGGTGGGAGAAGTGGTGCGACTGCGGGATTTTCTGGCTCCTTGGGGCCAAGGGTTTGTGCTGCCCCAACTGCCTGAGCTGCTTGAGTTGGGGCCAGCCAAGGCGATTGCTCCTGTGGATCATCCTCCCTTGGTTCAACCGTCAATCGCCCAACCCTCGATGATCCAACCCTCGATCGCCCAACCCTTAGCGGGCAAAACCGTGCTCGTGACCCGATCTCTCAATCAGGCAGGCAGTTTCACCGGCCGGCTTCAGGCCGCCGGGGCCCAAGTGCTGGAAGTGCCCGCCCTGGAAATTGGCCCACCCAGCACCTGGGAACCGCTCGATCGGGCCATTGCCGATCTCCAGCGTTGTCATTGGCTAATTTTGACCTCCACCAACGGTGTCGAGGCATTTTTTAGCCGCCTCCAGTCCGCTGGCAAAGACAGCCGCGCCCTGGCCCATTGCAAAGTGGCCGTGGTGGGTCAAAAAACCGCCCAATGTCTTCAGCAGTTCGGCATCGTGCCGGATTTCATCCCCCCGGATTTCATCGCCGATGCGCTGGTGAGCCACTTCCCCGAATCCCTGCGCGATCGCACCGTGCTGTTTCCGCGCGTGGAAACCGGCGGGCGCGATGTGCTGGTCAAAGAACTCAGCGACCAAGGAGCCATTCTCTGGGAAGTGCCAGCCTACGAGTCCCGTTGTCCGGCGGCCCTCACCCCCGAAGCGATCGCCCTGCTGCGGGCCAAGCGGGTGGATGCCATCACCTTTGCCAGCTCCAAAACCGTTAAAAATTTCTTAATCCTGCTGCAACGAGCAGGCTTTGAAATTGATCAGGTGGCGAGGGCTTGCTTAGCCTCGATCGGGCCGCAAACGTCCCAAACTTGCCGTGATTTGTTCGATCGCGTCGATGCGGAAGCGCGGGAATATACCCTCGATGGATTGGCGGAAGCGTTGGAAACTTGGGCGATCGCGCAACAATCGACCCCCTAGCGCAAGCTCAAGCCGCCCAAATCCCCAAACCCAAGATTTACAGGCCCAAAATCAATTCCCCCCACCCAAATGACCCAGGGAGGATCTTTAGGCAGGGGGAATTTTCTGCACGGATTCTGAATCGAATTAATCAACCCCCGATGCTACTGCGGTGCTGCTTGGGCATTGGCCCGCGCGATCGCCGCGTTTTGGGCATATTGCGGGGCCCGGTTTTGGGCAACTGAAGCATTTGGGCTGTCGGCCGGCACCTTCTGCATTAGGGACGAAGCCGCCTGCCACTCTGCCGCCACCGTTGTCCATTCCGCCTTGGTCTTAGCCGTTTGGGCTAACTTTGCCGCACTGGTGGCCTTGCGCACCGCTTCCGCAAAATCCGGATTCGGTTGATTGGCTGCGGGTGAAGCGGCCGGAGCGGGGCTGGCCGCTGGAGCCTCAGCGACGGGGCTGGCCGGAGCGGGGCTGGCGGGAACCGCTGCCGGAGCTTCAGCGGTGGGGGACTCGGCCACCGGGGCCGGACTGGCCGGTGCAGGACTAGCAGCGGGCGCTTCCGCCGGGGCCGGGCTGGCGGCGGGGGCCTCCGCTGCTGGAGCCGGACTGGCCGCTGGGGCCTCAGTACCATCGGCCGTAATCGCCGGTTCCGCTGACTCTGGGGTGACGGGTGGCAAATAAACTTGCACTTCCGGTGGCAAACTGGCCACCACCTCGTTGAGATGCCCCTTGGTGTAGAGGTAATACAACCCGCCCCCAATGGCAATCAACCCCAGCAGTAGGCCAATCAGACCGCCGCTACCGCCCTTTTTGGCAGGCTTGGTCGGTTCCGAACTGTCTTCCGACTCCAAGGACTCATCATCATCCATGGGCAGTGAATCATCTTCCATGCCGTACTGCGCGCCATAGCCGCTGCCGTAGCTGTCGTCATCCGATAGCGCATCCATATCCACGGGGGGCGTATTGGGTGCTTCGATTTGCGACATGCTCAGCGCATCGAGGCCGTAGGGTTCGTCGTCGTCGAGGGAAATTGAATCAGTCCAATCGGTTAGCAAGCTGCCCGGTTGCCGCCATTCCACGGCGATCGAGCGGAGACCCTTCACCCCCAACTGGAGCATCCCCTTACGGATGAAGGCCAGCAGTGCTTCGCGGTTGACAGGCTGGGAGCCTTCCAACACCACACGCAGCACATCGCCACCACTTTCGGCTTGGACGTTGATGCCTTTGGGTTCCAGCGATCGCCGCATCAAGGCAGCAATCGCCTCCGGGTCGCCTTGTTTGGCGCGTTCCAGTTGCGGGTTCGTCGTTGCCATCGAAAAAATCTAACGAGGTTAACTCTGCGTTCGCGCGACTTCAGCACCCCACGGACGATTGTGCCAACGGCCAGGGTGGCCCGACGAAAATCGGCGGCCGGTTGGACTGCATCGCACCGTTGCACCCTGTACGGTGGCTGGGGGCTGGGGCGAGGAACCCATTGGCTTCCAAGTCTAGGGGATTGTGGCGGCGGTCATGGTGTTACCGCAACGCTTAGTTATCTCCTAACCGGGTTGCCGGGCCCTTTCCTGAACGGTTTAGCCCAAAGGCCAAATTCAGGAAAGGAGGCTAGGGGCCTTCTTCGGTCATAAGCTTCAGCCAACATCCATGGGGCGATCGGGGCTGGGGCGGTCTCGCAGACTATCCTACTCAAAATTTTTCGAGATGAAGACAGTTTTGATGGTTTGATGGATGTGTCGCAAGCATTTGGGTCTTTTCACCAGTCTTTGGGCGCGGTTATGGGTACGGCGTGTCACATTCTTGTTGAGGGCAATTCCGCAGTTGTCTATTCCAGTCGGAATGGTCAGCCTAAAAAGGTTTTGCCGGTTTTGGAGCCATTTCTAGACAAGTTTTGGCAGGAACGGGAAATTTCAGGCGAGTCGATCGACACTCCCGGTTGCCTGTTGGCACAAATCGTAGTGCGGTTTGGGTTTGAAAGCGCCGAAGATGATTTTTCCAACTTGCGGGTGGGACCGTTATTTGATGCCACGGTGCAATATCTTTACCAAGTGATGGGCGATCGCTCGGTGACAGTGTGGGTGCCGACGGATGCCTACCGAGCGGATCCCGGCTTGGGGTTATCGGCTTGTCAGCGGTTGGAACCCAGCACTCTCAGCACTTAGGTTTCCGCCACTCAACTCAGTGACTCAACGCATTGCTACTGCGCAGGTTTTAGACGCAGTTTTAGGCAGGGGGCAGAAGTCTGGCCCCCTCATGCCCCTGCAGTGCAAATAGCAGTGCAAATAGCAGTGCAAATATCGGAGTGTCGGGGCTTGGAAGCTGCTGAAGAGGCTGCTCAATGGCCGTATCATTGCCGCTTAATTGAAATGATAGGGAGAGCAAATTTGGCTCAGAGTTTGGATCGAATCTATATCTCGCAAGTGCGATGCTACGGCTACACGGGACTTTTGCCAGAGGAAAAAGTTCTGGGGCAATGGTTTGAAGTGGATGCGACGCTGGATATTGACTTGGCTCCATCGGGCCAGAGCGATCGCATTGAAGATACATTGGACTACCGCGCGGCGATCGAGCATATTCGCCAAACCGTTTCCCAATCCAAGGTGGACTTGATTGAACGGGTGGCCCAAAACATTGCTGATGGGCTGTTGACCCTGAAGGGGGTGGAACGGGTGGTGGTGCGGGTAACGAAGCCAGCCGCACCGATTCCAGAATTTGCAGGCACAATTGCGGTGGAAATTACCCGATCGCGCGGCTGATCCCTTGCGGCTGATCCCTTGCGGTTGATTCGGTTGCAGTCGATTTGGTTGTAGCCGATATCTGACCTTTGCTCGATCGCTTGGACGATCACCCTTACAAACTATGGAGCTGGCGGGACAGGTGCTTGGCAGGTTTGAGTTTCGGCATTGCAACCACCATACACAAAGCTCTTCTGCCAACTGAGGGGTAACTCCAGCAAATCCCTTGCGCCGGTAAATCCCAGCCCCAAGAACAATAATAGGGCAACCACATTGGCCACAATATGGGCTTTGCGCCAGGCTTTGTTGCGGTAAATTTCCGGCAAAATTGCCAAGGCAAAAATCATTAGCAAACCAGCCAGGGTTCCGTAGTAAAAATGGGAAACCCACCATTCATGATCGCGGCGATAGATTCCTTCTTGGGCTGCAATGACGGTTAGTCCCATGCCGGACAGAGTGGCAAACGTGGCTCGCCACTGTTTGCTGCTGGAGCGATATAAACAAATTAATGAGCCGATCGTTACGCCAAAAAATGCTAATTGGGTTGCAAGGAGTCCCCCCTTTTGGCTCCAATTAGCCGCATCAAAAAGGTTGGCTTTATCTACAAATAAGATGTAGGCAAATGCAACCAAAATAATGCCAACAATGGATCCCGTCAGCCAACGCCCAATCTCCACATGTTCGAGTCCAACGCTGGGCGGGATCTTTGATTTTTGACCGGCGGCGGTGGCAAGCCGACGTTGGCGAATTTGCCAAGCGGCCCGCGACACGATGCCAATCATTGGGAAGACAAGGACAACGGCTAGCCCTGGATGCAAAATCCCCAAAATGTCTACGGCTGTCATTGGTTTCTCTAGGTATTCCGGCTGATTAAAGGCGGCTCAAGCACGATCGAGGAAGTTGGATTTTGGGCGGCTTTGAGACGGACTTGGGGCGGCTGATCCAAGCGCTAGTTCCAGCGCCGATCTGGGGCCTACCGCCATTTTTTGGAGTCAGGCGGCAATGATGGGTTGGCCATGCCCCAATGGTTGTAACAAGGAGCTGAGTCCCCTTGCTTCCCATGATTTCGTTACGGTGGAATCAGGGTTTCAGGCGATCTGATGACAATCCCTAAGCCCCGCAAACTCTGATCAAAATTCTGATCAGACTATAGCTTGATCGCCCCGATGCCGCTGGTGAATTGGGGCGATCGCCGTCTCAACTCTGCTGAAGCTTGCGATCACCTTTACTCATAGTGCCCATCAGCGTCCATTATTTTGTAAAGATATTTTTACGAAGAATTGTTACTCTGACAAAGGGAGTGATAGACGACGCATCTTGCTCGATCGGGGGTCACTGCCGAATCACTCTGGAGTCCATAGGCTGGAATGGCTGAGCAATGGTGGACTTTGGGGTGAGGACGGCGGAGGAAACCGGGTGACCGGCGATCGAGCTAGATCCGATCGAGTCCTGACGGTGGCATGACATAGCGAAACGGAATGGCGTTTTGACGGTTGTAACGATTCTGAACCTATGACTCTTTCTTGGTTACGTCGTACCTCGCCGGCCCGGGCACATGGTTCAAAACCACGGCGATTGACGGGGCGTTGGCTGGGCATTTTGGCCGGGGCGATCGGGCTAATGTTGGTGTTGGCGGAGTCCCTGGCTCGTTGCACCGGCCTGACGGAATTTGCCCAGTCGTCTTTGATGTTGCCCCTTTGGGGGTTGGAACTGTTGGGACAAACACCCGACCAGCCCGAGTATCGCAGTTGGTTAGTGGCGATGGTGGTGGGGTTAGTGGCAACGGTGGCCCTGGTACCTCGCTGGCGACGAATGCCCAGTCAACGATCGCGCGCCTTGGTGGTGGCGATCGTGGGTGCTTTGACCCTGCGCTATATCGTGTGGCGGGTCACCATGACGCTGAATTTCAGCACGGTGGCCGATGGCTTGGCCAGTGGCTTGCTGTTGATTTGTGAAATTGCCCTTTGGGTGAATAGTGGTTTGGATTTGGCGCTGATGTTGCGATCGGGCGATCGCCGGGCCGAAGCGGCCCGGGCTGCCGCGTTGGTCGCCACGGGCTATCAACCCACCGTGGATATCTGGATCCCTACCTATGGCGAGCCGGTGGACGTGTTGCGCCGCACGGTCATTGGCTGCCAAGCGCTGAACTACGGCCCCAAGCAAATCTATTTATTAGATGATGGCCGACGGCCTGAGGTGCGTGACTTGGCCCAAACCCTGGGCTGTCATTACCTGACGCGGGCAAATAACACCCATGCCAAGGCCGGTAATTTAAACCATGCCTTGGGTTGCACCCAGGGAGAATTAATCGTTTGTTTTGATGCGGACTTTGTGCCCACTCGTAACTTTTTGCAGCGAACGGTTGGGTTTTTCCATGATCCCTCGGTGGGTTTGGTGCAAACTCGCCAGCATTTCTTTAACCCAGACCCGATCGTTTATAACTTGGGGCTGGGCGATCGCTTCACCACGAATCGTGACGTGTTCAGCCGCTATATCCAATCGGTGCGGGACGGTGTGGGCGCAAGCATTTGCTATGGCTCGTCCTTTGTGGTGCGCCGCAGTGCCCTGGAGCAGGTGGGCGGCTTTGTCACCAGCAGTCTTTGTGAAGACTACTTCACGGGGATTGCCTTGATGTCCAGTGGTTACCAAATTCGCTACTTGAATGAGGCCTTGAGTGCGGGGCTGTCGCCTGAGAGCATGTCGGCTTACATTGCCCAACAACAGCGCTGGGCGGCGGGAACCATGCAGGGCTTTTTTATTCCAGAAAATCCGCTGACCATTCGGGGGCTGACGTTGGTGCAGCGGTTGCACTATGCCCAAGGTTGGTTTTACTGGGGCTTGTCGCTCATTCGGCTGTTGTTTTTGGTGGCTCCGTTGCCGATCGCCCTGCTGGGCATTTCGCCAATGCAGGCGGATGTGATGGAGTGGTTGCTGTGGTTTTTGCCGCTTTACGTGGCCCATTTGGCCACCTGCAATTGGTTGAACCGGCGATCGTGTTCGGCCACCTTGGGCGATGTCTATGCGATTGTGAATTGCTTCCCGATCGCCCTCACGGTGTTGCACACGCTTTGGCGGCCCTTTGGCCGCGCCTTTCGGGTCACTCCCAAGGGCATTGCCCGCGATCGGGCGGTGTTTAACCCCATGCCGGGGCTGCCGCTGCTTGGCATTTGGGGATTGACGGCCATGGCTTGGGGCTGGTCTTTGGCGCAGGTGTTGGGGTGGTTGCCCTTGCCAGCGGGTCAAAGCGGTAGTGAGCTGAATTTGGCTTGGTTGACCTATAACTTGCTGTTGGTGGGAGCGGCGGTGTTGGCTTCCGTGGATGCTCCGAAGCCGAATCGGCATGAGTGGTTCCGGCGCGATCGCCCGGGGTTGCTGCAACTGGCCGATCGCCCCTGGCCCATGGGAGTGACGCTGCGGCTGGCTTCCGAATCGGGAGCAATTGTGGCCCTCACTCGATCACCCCAACCCACTCCGAAATCGGGGATTGGGGCCCGTTGGGCGACGGTGCGCCGGATCCTGTTGGGAGAAGCGCAACCATCGCCAGCGACCAAGGGAGCTGCGATGCTCGCGGACTTCCCGCCTCTAAGTTCCACCCCCGAGAACCCGGAGCAGGGGCAATTACACCTCATTGATCGCGCCTTTGGTCAGCCCTTGGTTTTGCCGGTGCGAGTGCTCCAGCAGCCCGATCGCGATCCCCAAACCGGGGAAGCGCTTTTGGAAGTGGCCTGGGAACCCCTGACCCCGACCCAACAGCGGCAACTGGTGGAATGGCTCTATTGCCAGCCGGGCCAGTGGCAGTCTCGGGAATCGCCCGGGGAGTTGGCTTCCTTGGGGTTACTGTTGCGATCGAGCCTGTGGGCTTACCGACGACAACGCGATCGTCGGGCCCGTGAGGCGATCGTGCTGCCCTAGGGTTAATCAACGGTAATGATTCTCAAAATTTCCCCAAGAATCACTCCCCAAGAATTTTTTCCCTAAAATCCTTCTTCGACAATTACCACCGAAAAAATCACCACCGACGGATCGGCTCGAAAAGGCTCATGGCAAAATGTCTATAGCCTCAAGCCGTTTCTCAAGCTGTCTTTCGGGGATCGCCGTCATGATCGTTTTTTCCCATCATTCTTCCCAACGCTCACGATCAGCTCGATCGATCCTGTCCTGCGGTTTTCTGTCTTTGGGGTTTTTGCCCTGCGGTTTCGTGTTTTCCCGGCTGCGGGCCGCCGTGGGGGCGATTGTCCTCACGGCCCTGCTAGCGGTGAGTGGGCTGGGGATCGCTGCTCCCGCTTGGGCTGCCAGCTCTGCCGCCATTCGGGCCATTGACGATGCGGAAGTGAGCAACCGCAACTTTGCTGGCCAAAACCTGGAGCGGGCTGAATTTGCCAGCGAAAACCTGGAGCAAGCCGACTTCCACGGGGCCAATTTGCGAGGAGCCGTTTTCAATGGCAGCAATCTCAGCGGCGCAAACCTGCAAGGCGTGGATTTCAGCAACGGAATTGGCTACCTGAGCAATTTCAACGGCGCGGATTTAACCGATGCGGTACTGTCCGATGCGATGTTGCTGCGATCGACCTTCAAAGGGGCCAAGGTACAGGGAGCCGATTTTACCTACGCAGCGCTCGATCGTCTACAAGCGGCCCAACTCTGTGAATATGCGGCCGGCATCAATCCCCAAACCGGCGCAGATACCCGAGAATCGCTAGAATGCCCTTAGGGCAAATATCATTGGTTCTCCCCGCCAATTTCCCCCAGCGCTGGCCCCGAAGCGTCATAATCTGGCCGATCGACCTCATGGTTACTCGTGTCAAAAATCACGCCTAGACCCTATCCCATGCGCTATAAATGCCATTAACAAATGTCGCTTGATGCCATGGGCCAGATGCCATGGACTAGATGCCATGGACTGGTGTTTAGCTCATCGGACAAAGCCAGGCCGCTGGGCGGGGAGCCAAACAGCTCAAAAGTGATGATTCCGACCGCCTCGCTCAGAATGTCGGTTAAGATTCGGAAGATTCAACCTCAACCAACCTAGACATTGAGATTCCCAACCGCCAACGGTGGGGAGGCTGTCTAATCACCATCAGGCAAACCTATCGGGGGCAACGCGATGAGCCGAGAACGCGATCGAGAAGAATGCCTTGAGAAGCTTGTGTGGGCGACTCAGGCATCGGGGCTGTCGATTGATCGGGCCCCGCTCGATAAGATTGCCGCCACGATCGTGCAAACCATGACCGGCCCGTGGCGCTATTTCCACACGCCGGAGCACATCTTTGAAGTGGGGGGCCATGAAGACCCGATCGAGGTGCTCTCGGCCCTGTTCCATGACTTGGTTTATGTCCAGGTCGATCGCAGCGTTAACTTCAACCTCAGCTACTTCATCACCCCCTTTGTGCGCGAAGAGGGAGAAGCTTTAATTATTCGCGATCAATCTGAACTGTTGGAAAAAGACCAAACCTTTGCGTTGGTCACTGATATTTTTGGCTTTGAACCGGGGCAAACCCTCTCTCCCTATGCCGGGATGAATGAGTATCTCAGCGCCCTGGCCGCCGGCAAAATTTTAGAAGACTATGCCCCCGCTGCCCTGATTGCCCAAATCACCGCCTGCATTGAGGGAACGATTCCGTTTCGGCCCAAAAATGCCGAGGGGTTGAGCAACTGCGATATTTTGTATCAGCGCCTGAACTTGGTGAATGAAAAATATGATTTGGGGCTAGATGAGGCGTTAATTGAAAAAACCGTCAAGCGATCGGTGCGCTTGGCCAATCGGGATGTGGGCAGCTTTGCCAACCCCAGCGCCGCTCGGTTTTTGGACAACACCTGGAGCCTGCTGCCGGAAACCAACCACAATCTGAAGTTTTCCACCTCTTACACGGTCTATCAATACCGAGTTGCCCTCCAAAAAATGGAAGGCTTCATGAATTCTCTGCAACCGGAGCGCATTTTTCATCAGTTCCGCGATGAGCCAGATGATGCCACCTTTAATGCGCTGGTGGAACAGGCCCGCAGCAACTTGGAAATTGGTCGCCTTTATCTGGGCACAAAGCTATTTACGATCGCCTTTCTAGAGGCTCTGTCCATGCGCTTTGGCAAGGA
The DNA here is from genome assembly GCF_043235035.1 of Limnothrix redekei LRLZ20PSL1. Taxonomy (NCBI): domain Bacteria; kingdom Bacillati; phylum Cyanobacteriota; class Cyanophyceae; order Pseudanabaenales; family Pseudanabaenaceae; genus Limnothrix; species Limnothrix redekei. The sequence goes on from NZ_JAZAQF010000007.1 coordinate 31,142, forward strand.
TATTCCCCTGTCAATGTTGATGGGTGAAATGCCGAGCGAAGGGTTTAACGTTTCCTCCTTGGCGGACTTTTTGCCCGCGCTGGACCATGTTTATTATCCCCGCAACACCATTGAAGAGGAGGTGTTGACCCTGGTGGAAGTGGGCCGGTTGCAGGATTTTGACTATGACATCAAAAACTCGCCCCTCACGACCTACATGGTGAAGGCCATGGGCTATGACGAAATGTCACGACTGCGCGATCGGGGCAAGGCCTTCTTTGCCGGTGAACTATCCGCCGAAGCCTTCATTGCGGAATGTCCCCAAAAGATCGTGGCGGACGTGACGGAGGGACTGGGCAAGCTTTTTGACAGCCGCAAGTCTGCCCTCAGTGGTCACAAGTTAGTGGCCGAAGTGCCTGCCTAGGAATGACCATTGAGCCGGTTGGGGGATGGGGGCGTGGTGGCACGGGTTTTCCAATTCGCTCTACTATTGAAGACGGTTCTAGCCTGTGCATCACCCATCCAACAGGTTAGGGTCGATCGCCCCTTCACCCCGTTTGAGTAACTGCCGCGCGTGACTGTTTCCCCCATTTCGCCCCAGGCCGGCTCAGTTTCGATCGCTCAAGGGCCGCCTCCTGCTGATGTTTTTGCCTTTGACCTCGATCGCTTTCAATTGGAAGCGATCGAGGCGTTGAATGCCAACAAGTCCGTGGTGGTTTGTGCCCCCACCGGTTCCGGCAAAACCCTGGTGGGTGAATATGCGATCTATCGCGCCCTCAGCCAAGGCAAACGGGTGTTTTACACCACGCCTCTCAAGGCCCTTTCCAATCAGAAATTCCGCGACTTTAAAGAGCAATTTGGCGAAGATCAAGCGGGGTTATTGACCGGGGATGTGTCCATTAACCGCGATGCCCCCGTGGTGGTGATGACCACGGAGATTTTTCGCAACATGCTCTATGGCACCCCGATCGGGCAAATCGGCACTTCCATGACCGATGTGCAAACGGTGGTGCTCGATGAATGCCACTACATGAACGACTCCCAGCGGGGAACCGTTTGGGAAGAGTCGATCATCTATTGCCCCTTTGAAATTCAATTGGTGGCCCTGTCGGCCACCGTGGCCAACAGCCAACAGCTCACGGATTGGCTGAATTATGTCCATGGGCCCACAGAGTTAATTTATTCCGACTTCCGCCCAGTGCCCTTGCGGTTCAGTTTTGGCAACTACAAAGGGCTGTTTCCGCTGCTGGATGACGAAGGCAAACGGCTGCACCCTCAGTTCAAGTCAGAGCGCCGGAACCGTCGCAAGCCCCGTGACCAGGTGAAGCGGGATCTGCGGGCCGAAACGCCGGATATTCCCTTTGTGTTGGCCCAACTCCAGCAGCGGGACATGCTCCCGGCCATTTATTTCATCTTCAGCCGCCGAGGGTGCGATCGTGCCGTGGCCAATGCGGCCGGCCTCTCCTTGGTGTCCGATCGCGAAGCCGCGCTGCTGAAAACCCGCATCGATAGTTTCTTGGTCAAAAATCCCGGCGCGGCCCGCGATGGCCAACTGGCCGCCCTCTATCGGGGGATTGCTGCTCACCATGCGGGAATTTTGCCCGCCTGGAAAAGCCTTGTTGAAGAGCTGTTCCAGGACGGCCTGATTAAGGTGGTGTTTGCCACGGAAACCCTGGCCGCCGGCATCAACATGCCCGCCCGCACCACGGTAATTTCCAGCCTGTCTAAGCGAACCGATCGGGGACATCGCCTGTTGAACGCCTCCGAGTTTTTGCAAATGGCTGGCCGAGCCGGTCGCCGGGGCAAAGACATTCAAGGCTATGTGGTGACCCTGCAAACGCCCTTTGAAGGAGCCAAGGAAGCGGCCCACCTGGCCACCTCTCAACCGGATCCCCTCGTTAGCCAGTTCACCCCCACCTATGGCATGGTGCTGAACCTGCTGCAAACCCACTCCCTAGAGGAAGCACGCAGCCTGGTGGAACGCAGCTTTGGCCAATATCTCTCCACCATTCATCTCATTCCCTACCAAGAGGAGGTGGAGGAACTGGCGACCGAGCTGGAGCAACTGCAAGCCCAAACGGCCGAGGTGGACTTGGCCCAAGTGGCTCAATACGAAAAGCTCAACCAGCGACTCAAGGCTGAAGAACGGTTGCTGCGAACCTTGCAAGAACAAGCGGAAGTGGTGCGCGGGAAAGACTTGGCTCCCGCTTTGCAATTTGCCGTGGCGGGGACTGTCCTGGCTCTTAAGGGGCCGTCAATTCCGGTGAAGGAACCTTTGCCAGCGGTGTTGGTGCTGAAGGTGGCTGGCTCCGGTCGATTCCCTTATCTGGTTTGTTTGGGGATTGACAATGCTTGGCATGTGGTGAAAACCGAGGATGTGGCGGGCCTTTACGGTGAATTTCCGCGCATTTCAGCGGTCGATCGCCTGGAGCCCCCGGTGGCTTTGCCCCTGCGACCCGGCCAGCACCTGGCCGGCGACGAAGAAACCCTGGCCATCATCCATCGAATCCCTGTGCTGCCTGATCCGGAGGATGCGCCGGAAGTGATTGAGCAGCGAGAACGGGTGGAAGCGGTGGCGGCCCAATTGGAAGAACATCCCGTTTCCCAATGGACTAATCGCAAGTACCTGTTCAAGGCGTTGCACAACTTGGATGCGTTGGCGGCCACCCTGGCGGAAAAACGCGGCCAGTTGGGGCGCATGTCTGAGCGCTATTGGCAGGAGTTCGTGAATTTGATTGAAATCCTGCAATATTTCGAGTGTTTGGACGAAAACCACAAACCCACGGAATTGGGCCAGGCGATCGCCACATTGCGCGGAGAAAATGAACTGTGGCTAGGGTTGGCCCTGATGTCTGGCGAGTTCGATCGCCTGGAGCCGCCCCAACTAGCCGCTGCCTGTGCCGCCCTGCTGATTGAAGAACCCCGCCCGGACACTTGGACGGACGCACTCCCCACGGATGGCGTGTTGGCCACCCTGGAAGATCTGAGCGATCAGCGGCGGGAACTGTTCAAGATTCAGCGGCGCTATCGGGTGATGCTGCCGATTTTGCTGGAAGACGAGCTGATCGGTTTGGTGGAGCAGTGGGCCTTGGGGGCGGAATGGTCGGACTTGTCGGCCCGCACCAGCTTGGATGATGGGGATGTGGTGCGGATGGTGCGCCGAACGCTGGATTTGCTCTCCCAGGTGATTCATGTGCCCTATTTGGCGGGAGACTTGAAGGATCGGGCCAGCGAGGCGCGGGCCCTGCTCGATCGCTTCCCGGTTTCGGAAACGGTCGATTAAATCCTTGCGGGGTGGGGGCTATTCATGGCCGCGTTGCGTCACACCAAAAAACGACTGAAACAGTGGCTGTTTCCCAAAGGCCGATCGCTCCGTTCCACAGTCCAATCCACGATTCAAGCCGCAGTTCAATCCGCAGTTCAATCCACAACTCAATCCACTGGCCAACAATGGTTACCCCCCTTGTCCGGCGTGGTTTGGATTTTGACCCTGGGGCGTGTTTTGCTGCACCTGGGCACTGGCTTGGTCATGTTCTACGGAGCAATCTACTTTGTGGAACAGGTGGGCCTGTCGGCCACTGCCGTGGGCACGGCGCTGGGGTTGGGTCAGTTGTCGGGGGTGCTGGGCCGGGTGGCTAGCGGTTCTTGGTCTGATTCGCCCCGGGTGGGCCGGCGCAATGTGTTGCTGTTGTCGGCGGTGGCCTCGGCCCTGGGGGATGGGGTGTTGGGGTTTGCGGCGGGGTTTCCGTTGCTGATTGTGGGCAATCTGCTGATGGGCTTGGGCGTGGGGCTATATTGGCCGGCCATGGAAGCGTTGGTGGCGGACTTTACCCCGGAAGAACATCGGCGGGAAGCCTTTGCGGTCACGCGGCTGGCGGATGTGGTGGGGTTGGGCTTGGGCACGGCGATCGGGGGATTGCTGGTGGGCCAAACGGGTCTCTATCGGTTGCTGTTTTTGGGCGATGCCCTGTCTTTTGTGCTGTTTGCGGTGGCGGTGGTGGCCCTGGTTCCCGATCGCCGGCCCGCAGTCCAAACGGCGATCGGCCATTGGGCCGGCTGGCGCAAAACCCTGAGCGATCGACTCCTCGGCCTGTTTGTGATTGCTAATATTTTGTTCACCACCTATTTGGCCCAGGTGGAAGCCACCTTGCCCCTTTATCTCAAACGGATCGTGGGCTTGGCTCCCGCGCAAATTGGCGTGCTGTTCTCGGGGCATATTATTTTGGCCGCCGTGACCCAACTGCCCATGTCCCGGCTGCTGCGCCCCTATGGCCATGCCCGATCGCTGGCGATCGCCGCTGGGCTGTTTGGGGCGGGCTTTGTCGCCGTTTGGTGGATTCAGCCCGGAGCCTGGGCCTTGGCCGGGGCGATCGGGGCCTTGGCCCTGTTGTCCCTGGCTATGGTCGCCTATACGCCCTCTGGCTCGGCCCTGGTGGTGGATTTAGCTCCGGAATCCCTGCGCGGCACTTACCTTTCGATTAATTCCCTCTGTTGGGCTGTGGGCTATGCGGTGGGGCCGCCGTTGGGTGGGTTGGCCCTGGATGCCACCCCAGCGATCGCCCGGGGATTCTGGATTTGGCCCGTGTTGAGTGTGGGACTGGTGTTGGGCTTGCTGCACTGGCTCGATCGCCTGCTCGATCGACACCTGAACCGGGCATCCTCAACTTAGGATCAGTGGGGAAAGGGTTCGGCCGAAAATCGCCGCTCATCAACTTCCGTTGCAGACTTGAGCAAAAATGTCACAATAGGGCCAGATTGTTGAGCAATGTTCGTTAATTTCTGTTAGTGCTTCTATTTGTGCTTCCGTTGGTGCTATCCCACTCGATCGGGAATGCGTGCAAATTCATTCACCGTCCCCTCAACTGCCCTTTGCACCCTTCCAGTCCCGTTCTGGGTAATTCTTGACTCACCAACCGTTGCAATGTGTGGCAGATCGTTGTTGCATAAGGTTGCAGGTGAACTCAACAACATCGTTAACACCAACCAGAACGCTAACCAGCATTTCTGTAGGATTCTCCAAGAGTCCGATCGTCCTTCCGACTGAATCGACGCTATGGTTTTTAACCCCGAAACGGCTGACTGGTTTGATGACGCATCGAATGACGATCGCGTCAATCCGCTGCTGCAATACCTCCAGCGTCAATCGCCGGAAGTGTTGGCCCGCGTGGCCCGGGCGGTGACCCCTGACGTGAAGCAAATTGTTTCCCAAAATGTTCAAGGCTTAGTTGGCTCCTTGCCCGGTGAACATTTCAGCATCCAAATCGTGACCGATCGAGAAAACCTGGCCGGATTGTTGGCCTCGGCCATGATGACGGGCTATTTTTTACGGCAAATGGAACAGCGAATGCAGATGGAAGATGCCCTGCATGATGTGGCTTCCTTGGGGGATGATTAGCCCCTGAAGGTAGGCTGATGGTTTCGGCCAGCCCCTAATCCTGGCGAGAGGATGAAGCTTCTTGGCCGAATTTTGCCACCGCAACGGATATTGCTTGATTGCCCATGGATGCACCCAGTTTTCATGAATGTCGCCATCCGATCGTTCAATCACTCAATCAATACAGTGATTCAGAATTATTGGACCTATTTAAACGCTATCCTGACTCCGGCCGCTATTTTGTAGCCTTGTTTTGTCGCTATAGCCCGATCGTCTATTCCCTAGTACAACATTCTGCTCCGTCTGATGCCCAGGCGGATTATTTATTTGCCCAAATTTGGTTCCGAATTTTTCGTGAATTACCAACTTTAGATTTGGAGCGGGCCCGGGCAACTCGCATCGATCGCGCCGATGAATTTACCTTGCAAAACTGGCTCATTAACATGACCGCTTTGATGGTGAATCAGGCAGAATTGCCCCCCGTAGAATCCATTCACTATTCCTTGACGGCCGCCCCGCCCCCCCTTTGGTGCTACCTGCAATCGGCGCTCGATCGGCAAGATCCCACGGCGCGTTTGATGGTGTTGATGGCCCAAACCCTGCATTGGAGCGAGCCACGGATCGCCGCCTATTTGCAAGCGGAGGGGGAATCCTTGTCGCCGGCCGCTGTTCGGGCCAAGTTGCGCCAAAGTTACCGCGCCTTGGAATCAGCCTTGCCGCCAGATATTCGGGCGATTTATTTGGGTGAATCCTTTGATGGGCCCGGCGCTGGAGAAGCAGAAACTGCCTTAAATTAAGACTCTGAACCAACGCCGCTCAACTCAAGACTAAAGCGCAGGATTCTGAAAACCTAAGAGGGTGTCTAAAAAGCATCTTGTGGCACGGGTCAAGTACCGATAGTTGTGGGGGCAAGGGGCTTAAGCCCCTTGTTTGTGTCGATCGCTAGGGTTTACTGAGTAGCAATTTTGGCTTTTCAAACGGCCTCTAAGGCTCAAGACTCAAAATCTAAGGTTCAAAATCTAAGGCTCAAGATTCAAGGCTCAAAATTCAAGAATCAAGGCCCCAAAAGAACCAAACCCCCGAGGTGAAAACCTGGGGGGCAATTGGCGGGCGAAGCTGATCTGTTCAACAAACTCCTCCAAAGAACTCCTATATCAGGATGGTCTAATTTATGGCTGGCTCCAATCGATCGAACCTGAAAATTCTAGGCAGTTATTTACGACCCTATTGGAAAAAAACCTCGATTGGGATTGGCACATTACTCTTGGTGAATGTGTTGGGGGTTTATATTCCCCTGCTGATTCGGAATGGAATTGATGAGTTGCAAGCGAGCTTCTCGTTCAATCGCGTCTTTGCCTTTGCCGTGACCGTGATGGTTTTGGCCTCGGTGATGTGGGTGATTCGGATGGTGTCGCGGGTGCTGGTGTTTGGGGTGGGTCGTCAGGTGGAATTTGACCTGAAACAACGCATTTTTCAACATCTATTGACCCTGGAGCCGGCCTATTTTGCGGTGAACACGGCCGGAGATCTCATTAACCGCACCACCAGCGATGTGGACAACATTCGCCGGTTAATGGGGTTCGCCGTTTTAAGCTTGGCGAATACCCTATTTGCCTATGCGTTAACCCTGCCCATTATGCTCAGCATCAACGTGCGGTTAACGCTGTTGGCTCTGTTGGTTTATCCTTTGATGTTGGTGTTGGTGCAGTTGTTTGCCAATCAGTTGCGAACCCAACAGTTGGAAGTGCAAGAGCGGCTCTCGGAAATGAGCGACCTCATTCAAGAGGATATGAGCGGCATTTCTCCGATCAAAATCTATGCCCAAGAGGAGAATGAGCGGCAAGCTTTTCGGCGGGTTAATGATCAGTTGCTGCGGGTGAATTTGAGCTTTGCCAAAACCCGCAGTGTGCTGTTTCCATTGCTGGGCGGGTTGGCGAGTGTCAGCTTGCTGGTGCTGTTGTGGTTTGGTTCCGACGCGATCGCCCAAGGGGAACTGTCGATCGGGAATTTTGTGGCGCTGCTGATTTATGTGGAGCGATTGGTTTTCCCCACGGCGCTTTTGGGTTTCACGATCAGCACCTATCAACGGGGCGAAGTCAGCATCAATCGTGTGGAAGCGATTTTGCAAACGGAACCGAAGATTATCGACAACCGCGAATCGATCGCCCTGCCGCTGGAGCAAGTGGTGGGCCATCTCAAAGCCACCCACCTCAGCTATGGCTATCCGGGGAGCGATCGGCTGGCCTTGAACGATCTAAACTTCGAGATTAAACCCGGGGAAATGGTGGCGATCGTGGGCCCTGTGGGTTGCGGCAAGTCCACGTTGGCCAATGCCCTGCCGCGCTTGCTGGATCTGAAGCCGGGGCAACTGTGGCTGGATGGAATTGACATTACCCAACTGCGAATTCAAGACCTGCGCGGGGCGATCGCCTATGTGCCCCAAGATAGTTTTCTGTTCAGCACCTCGATCGCCAACAACATTCGCTACGGCAATCCCGCGATCGACCTGGGGGCCGTGGAAGCCGCCGCCGACACCAGCCAAATTCGCAACGAAATCCTCACCTTCCCCCAGCAATACGAAACGGTCGTGGGCGAACGGGGCATCACCCTTTCCGGCGGCCAACGCCAGCGCACCGCCCTGGCCCGCGCTCTGTTGATCAGTTCCCCAATTTTGATTTTGGATGATGCCCTGTCGAGCGTGGATAACAAAACCGCCACGGAAATTTTGCGCAATCTGACGGACGGAACCGCCAAGAAAACCGTGATTTTTATTTCCCATCAAATGTCCGCCGCCGCCACTGCCGATCGAATTTTGGTGATGGATCAAGGCTCCATTGTGGATATGGGAACCCACGATGAATTGCTCTCACGCCCGGGGCTATATCGTGACCTTTGGAATCAACACACCCTAGAAACAATGTTGGTTGCTTAGGGGCTGTTATCAACTGGTTGCTTGCGGGAAAATTGCTCCTAAAAACTTTGGAATTCATGCCGAATTTTGAAGCATTTTGTGTTGCCTTGGGCCAGCGATCGCGCTTGGCCTTTTTGCTTAGTCACCCCAGCAATCGGGCCATGATTGAGCAAGCTTGGTGGCCTTTGGCCTTGGAGTTAGGGCAATTACGCGCCCAGAGCGATCGCCCGATCGTGTTGGGAATTTTGGGTGTGCAAGGCGCAGGCAAAACCACCCTTTGTGAAGCGATGGTGGTGGCTTTGGAACTGTTGGGGTGGCGAACCCTCAGTTGGTCGATCGATGACCTCTACAAAACCTATGCCGATCGGCAACGGTTGCAAACACAGGATCCTCGGCTTATTTGGCGGGGGCCGCCGGGAACCCATGATGTTGATCTGGGGCTGGAAACGTTGCAGGCCTTGCGATCGCCCCAATCTTCCACCATAGCCATTCCGCGATTCGATAAATCCTGCCATGGGGGACAGGGCGATCGCGTGGCGGCGGAGATAATTCAGCCGGTCGATATTGTGTTGTTTGAAGGGTGGTTTGTGGGAGTGAAGCCGATTGATTTCACAACCTTTGTTGATTGGCCAGCACCCATCTTTTCGGAGGACGATCGCGCCTTTGCCCAGGATTGTAATCAACGATTACGGGACTATTTACCCCTTTGGGAAGGGTGCGATCGGCTTTTGATTTTGAAACCCACTGACTACTACTTTTCAAAACAGTGGCGACAACAGGCCGAGCGCGATCGAATTGCCGCCGGAGGGCAGGGACTGAGTGAGGCGGAAATTTCCGATTTTGTGGATTACTTTTGGAAAGCTTTGCACCCGAAGCTATTTGTTGATCCGTTGCTAGCTGCCGGGGCTGCCGATTGGGTGTTTGAATTTGGAATTGATCGACAGTTAACCCGAGTTACCCGATCGCCCGGAAGCTACCTGAATTTTGGTCACCCAATAGCCTAATCCCCCAATAGCCTAATCAACTGATACCATCAAGGCTCCCATCCTGCATTTGAGCTACCATGCGACCCCTTGAGGATTTGTGCGCGATCGCCCGTCAAGCCGCCTGGGCCGCCAGCGACGTGCTGCGGGCCTATTACCGAGGCGATCAGTTGGCGATTGAAGACCAGGGCGACGGGCCTGTCACGGCCGCTGACCTGGCCGCTAATCAAACCATCCTCAGTCATTTGCAGCAGGAATTGGGGAGCGCCGAATTTGGCTACCTCAGCGAAGAAACCTATAAATCAGAAGGCATTCCAGCCGATCGGGATTGGATTTGGATCATCGATCCCCTGGATGGAACCAAGGACTTTATTCAAAAAACTGGCGAATATGCCATTCACCTGGCGCTGGTTTACCAAGGACGGCCGGAACTGGCGATCGTGGCTTGTCCAGAGGCGGAACAGTTGTATGCGGCCGTGAAAGGGTCGGGAACGGTAGCGTTCGATCGCGCTGGCCAAACCCGATCGCCCCGGGTGTCGGCCTGTGCCCAACTGTCGGAGCTGACCGTGGTGGTCAGTCGATCGCACCGAGACCAGCGGTTTAACCAATTGCTGGCCGCCCTGCCCTGCCAAAATCAGCACGCCGTGGGCAGCGTTGGTGGCAAAATTGCCGCGATCGTGGAGCAAAAAGCAGATTTGTACCTCTCTCTTTCGGGCAAATCGGCCCCCAAGGATTGGGACATGGCGGCCCCGGAATTGATCTTGACGGAAGCGGGCGGCCAGTTCACCCACTTTGATGGCCAACCCCTGCGCTATGCCACGGGCGACCTGAACCAGTGGGGCGGCCGCATTGCCAGCAATGGCCCCAACCATCGGGAACTCTGCCAAATCCTGCAAACGGAACTGGCCCGCCTGCTTTGAGAGAATGTCTGAAAAGCCAAAATTGCCACTCTGTAAGCTCCAGCGATCAATGCAGACAAGGGGCTTAAGCCCCTTGCTCCCACAGCAATTGATGCTTGGCCCATACTGAAAGATGTTGCTTAGACATCCTCGGAGAGGGGGGATCATGCCTAAGCGCTGCGGCACAATCTTCATGGATCGTTAACATTCCCTTGGCAAGGGGTTAAACGGTCGCCGTTAGCCTGAGTTGGTGTGGGGCACTACAGTTTTGATCCAGTTATTGCGGAGGCTATTGACAAGCTGAGACCTCCAGCCTCGCAATCACTAGGGTTTTGCCGATGATTTGGCTGTTGCTTATTGAAAATTACTGTCAATTGATCAAAAACTGATACGATCTCAATTGGCAGTCATCGAGCACAGATCATTCAAGTCCCAACTCCCAAGACTCAGCACCCGCAATTTGCGTCCTGGGATCGCACTCCATCGCCCTCTGCTTCCCCTCCCATGCCAAAAATGATGCGATCGACCCTGGCCAGTAGCACCGACTTGGAACTGCGCCGGTTGCTCGAAGCCCAATACCGCAGCCAAAACCTCGAATCTTTTCGCACCAACCAAACCATTCCCCTCCAGCCCGATCGCCTCTGGGTTGTCTATCGCGGGGCCGTGGCCCTCGAAACCCTGCTGCCGGACGGCTCTGAAGCAATTTTGGGCTTTGCGAGCACGGGGACATTTTTTGGACAGGTTCTGAGCGCGGTGAATCCTTACCGGGCCTCAGCCTTGGCTCCCACGGATCTGTTGCCCCTCTCGATCGACCAGGTGCAACAGTCCCCGATTTTGGCCCGCAACCTGCTGTTCCATGCCCTGCGCCGTTTGGATCAGGCCAGCGATTTGAAATCCTTGCTCACCCTGAAGCGCGCCGATGAGCGTCTTTGGCAATTGCTGCAACTGCTCGATCGGGAATTTGGGCAGCCCCTTGGCTCAGCGCGTCGTTTGAACTTGCGCCTCACCCATCGGCAATTGGCCAGCGCCGCCCAAACCACCCGGGTCACCGTGACTCGGCTGTTGCAACTGTTCCAAGCCCAAGGCCGAATCGAGATTGATGCCGATCGACACCTTTGGTTTCCCGCCGGAGGCAAGAATTCGCCTGATGCCCGAGGCCTTTGATACTAGAAGCCTTTGATGCCCGAGGCCTTTGATGCCAGAGGCCTTTGGGCACATGCCAAGAATCCAGGGTGAAAATTCGTTAGAATGCTTGCGCCAATTGACTATTGAATTGTGCGCCCCATCCGCCTGAAGATTCCATGCCCAAACAACGCAAGAAAGCCGACTTTCCCACCAAAGTTTGTGTCGTTTGTGGCCTGTCCTTTACCTGGCGCAAAAAATGGGCAGACTGCTGGGACGAAGTGAAATACTGCTCCGATCGCTGTCGTCGCCGCAAAAATCAAGCCGATCGCCCCGAGCCTGCCTCCTGATCTGTGGCCCAATCAATAACCTTGCCAATCAATAACCCTCCAATAACCTTTCAACGGAATTTGAAGTGATTATTTGAAGTGATTGATTGGATTCAGACCCTTCGGTTCAGGGTGAATCAAAACCAGGTGAATCAAAACCAGCGAATAGCCCCTTCCACAAAGTCCAACCCCAAAATCGAATGGCCTTGGGGATTCAGCAGAGGGCTGTAACAGGCGATCGATCCTTGGCCGGGCTGGATTGACCAAACCACGCCACTCACGCCGGACTTGGTGGGCCAGCCCACGCGCGCCATCCAGGTTTCCGAATCTTGGTAGAGACCCCCCACGGTGATCGCTGCTAGGGTTTGCTGCACCAATTCAGCCCATTGGGACGGCGGGTTGGCAAACCAACAGCCCAAAGCCGCCAACTCAGGCATCGTGATCCCCAGGCAACAAAGCCGGTTGTAAATCTCCAGGGCAATTTCCGGCTCCGCCACCCGGCCAGAATCCACCAAAGCTTGCACCAAAGCGCGATTGCGGCCGTTGGGTAGGCTTTGCACCGAAGCCAGCACCGTTTCATTCACGGGCATTAAGCAATTTGTTTCCCGATATAACCAAGCTTGGAACCGCCGCACCCGATCGCGCGCGGTGGTTCCAGGCAGGGCCCCCGCCAGGGCCAGGGCCCCACTGTTGAGCATGGGGTTGCGGGGATGGCCCGCATCTTCCAGCAGTTGATCCAAGTCGTTGTAGGCCTTGGCGGATGGTTGACAGCCCACCAAGCTGCTCACAACCTCGGGGCCCAGAAGCGCAAGGGCATAAAACAACAGCAGGGGTTTCATCACGCTCATCAACACCACCCGCCGCCCCGGGGGCGATCGATCCCAACTGCGGCCATCCACGGCCTGCACGGCGGCCGCAAACTCTTGCGGATTGGCCTTGGCCAAAGCGGGCACGTAGTCTGGCAAGTAGCCACTAATGCCCGATCGGGTTCCTTGTCGAGCCAGATCATCCAATAACAACCGAGATGTTGCGATTAGTCCAGTCATGTCGCCTGCATCGCCTTGGGCCGGCATACAGGAAGCAGCCACCAGCCCTGCTAATACTCTAGAGAAGGCCAAGGAGCCTGATAAGCAATTGTGATCAAGTGATGAGGTTTCTTATCAATCGCTGATTGAACACTTACCGGCAACTCCTGCCCTCTTTGAACTTTTCTGTGATTTTGTTGAAGTTCTCATCGGGAGCGTCACCATTCCCGGTGGGATCGGCCACACTGGAAGCACATTTCCCGGCCCAACCGAGAGGGCGGGACACTCGCAACGCTCTCAGCGAGAAGTGATCATGGCTCAGACCTTGCTTGAACAATTACGCACAATGACGATCGTGGTGGCCGATACCGGCGACATTCAGGCGATCGAACGACTCAAGCCCCGCGATGCCACAACGAACCCTTCATTGATCACCGCTGCGGCCCAAATGCCGCAATACCAGGAAATTGTGGATCAAACCCTGCTGGAGGCCCGCACCGAAAAGGGCAAACAAGCCAGCGCGGAGGAGGTAGCTTCCTTGGCCTTTGAGCGCTTGGCGGTGGCCTTTGGTAAAAAGATTTTGCAAATTATTCCCGGTCGGGTCTCCACGGAGGTTGATGCGCGCCTGTCCTATGACACGGAAGCGACGATCGCCAAGGGCCGCTATCTGATTTCGGAGTACGAAAAAGCCGGTGTTTCACGCGATCGAATTCTGATCAAAATTGCCGCCACTTGGGAAGGCATTCGCGCCGCCGAAGTGTTGGAAAAAGAAGGCATTCACTGTAATCTCACCCTGTTGTTTGGATTGCACCAGGCGATCGCTTGTGCAGAGGCGGGCGTGACCCTCATTTCGCCCTTCGTGGGTCGAATTTTGGATTGGTACAAGAAAAAGACCGGTCGCGATTCGTTTCCAGCCCCAGAAGATCCCGGCGTGTTGTCCGTAACGCGGATTTACAACTACTACAAAACCTTCGGCCATCAAACGGAGGTGATGGGGGCGAGTTTCCGCAACATGGGCGAAATTGTGGAACTGGCCGGTTGTGATTTGCTGACCATTTCGCCGGCCCTCCTGGACGAGCTGGAAAGCAATCAGGGCGAGCTGGTGCGCAAGCTGAGTCCTGACTTGGCCGATGCAGAGCCGATCGAGAAAATCGAGATGAATCGCGAAGTTTTCGATCAAATGCACCAAGACGATCCAATGGCTTCCGAAAAGCTCACGGAGGGGATTGAAGGCTTCTCGAAAGCGCTGGAATCTCTGGAGTTGCTGTTAAAAAATCGCCTGGCTCAACTGGAAGGCCAAGAAGCCCTCAGCCATGCGGCCGATGACATTTTTCATGTCTACGATTTGGATGGGGATGGCTTCATTACCCGTGAAGAATGGGCTGGGAGCGATGCGGTTTTTGATGCCCTAGATTCCAACCGAGATGGCAAAATCACCCCCGCTGAAATGGCGGCCGGCCTTGGGGCAGCCTATCACCACCACTTGGTAGGTGTTTAGGGCCTGATTTGGGTCACGGCTTCAAGATTCTCCAGTGGGGAATCTGAGGAACTGACGAAGGATTTTTAAGGATCTAGTCAGGATCTAGTGAAGGCGGCGAATGCGGATCCGATCGATTCGGGCCCCATTGGCCGCTTCAATTTCAAATTCCAAACCGTTGTAACGGAAGCTTTCGCCCACTTGGGGAATTCGTTGCAGGTGGCAGAGCACAAACCCGGCCAAGGTTTGGTAATCGTCGGCTTCGGGCAGGGTTAGCCCCAGACGGCCATTCACCTCGTCGATCGTGATTTGGGCGGGCACGCAGGCGGTTTGTTCGTCGATCGCCTCGATCGAGCTGTCGTCGGCGGCCAGGGGCCCCACAATTTCCTCCGCCACATCGGTGAGCGTGACCAAACCCGCCGTGTTGCCAAATTCATCGACCACGATCGCCATGGGCTGTCCCGATCGCCGGAGCGATCGCAGCAAGTCCGCCGTATTGGCAAATTCCGGCACAAAACAGGCGGGCTGAATCCAAGCGCTCAGGGGCGTGTCCAGGCTCAATTCCCCAGCGGCCAGGGGCGTGGCTAAATCTTTAAACCGCACCATCCCCACAATGTCATCGATCGAGTCACCCATCACCGGGTAACGCAGGTGGCCTGTTTGACCCACGGCCGCTAGCAAGTCTGTCACAGAATCCGACTGCTCCAGCACCACCATTTGGGTGCGAGGAATCATCACATCCCGGGCCGTCACGGCTCGAAAGGTCAGAACATTTTGCAGCAGGCGGCGTTCATCGGCTTCTAAGTCCGGGGACTCTATGGAATTCCCAACAATTTGTTGCAACTCCGAAAGGGCGATCGGGCTGGCCCAATGGCGATCGCTGGGCCGTAACCCCAGGGCCTGCAACACCCACCGCGTGGAGCGCTCCAAAAACCAAACGATCGGCTGCAAAAATCGCCCGATCGTGACGCTGGGCGGCCCCAACACCAAGGCCACCTGCTCCGCATGGCGCAGGGCGATCGATTTGGGGCCCAATTCCCCAAACACGATTTGCAGATAGGCCACCAACAGGAACGCAGTTCCCACGGCCACCGCTTGTACCAAAGGGCGATCGGCCGCAGCGGGCCAGTAGTGAATTGCGCCGCTGATCAAGGGTGCGGCCAAAACCGACTGACCCAACCAACCCAGGGTGAGGGCCGCCAGGGTGATCCCCAACTGGGTTGTGGACAGCAACCGATCGACATGTTGTTGCAAATACTGGACGCTGCGAGCCGCTGGATCCCCACCCGCAACGAGTTGATCAATGCGCGATCGCCGCACAGCCACCATAGAAAACTCTGCCGCCACAAAGAACGCATTCAGCGTGATGGGCAACAGCAGCACCCACAAGCTCAACGTCCAGCCTTGACTATCCACCGCTACTAGATTCCGTTTAATTGAGTTTGATTGAGTTTGCTTGATCCTGGTTAAGTTTGCTGGATTTTGTTGAATTTTGCTTGGTTCTATTCAAAAACAAACAACTCAACCATCTTGCTCACGGGGCTTCCTTAGAGCTGTCAACCTGCTCTTGGCAATGTGCTCTTGGCAATGTGCTCTTGGAATCAATAGCCGATGGGGCTGTGACCAAAGGCGATCGCCCCTAACGCACGGGAATGCCCTGAATTTGAAGCTGTAATTGCTGATCGGGATAATCGGTCAGGGACAGTTGCAACGACTTCACCCCATCCAGCAACACCGTCGGCACGATCGCCTTGCCCCGAACGGTGGCTCCGTCGGCCGGTAGCTCACTGGGCAAATCTTCCACGATCGCGCTCAGGGGATCGCCCCGATCGTCCGCCATTTCCAAAAAGCTATAGAGAAACTGCACCGCCCGATCGCCCTGATTGCGCAGCGTCAACTCCAGCACCAACGAATCGCCCACCCGGCTGGCTCCCACCACCGTCAGGGTCACGCCTTCCGCCTTGGCCGAAATGGGCAGCTTGGCCACCGCCGTTTGTGACAAAGGCTTGGCCTGAGGTTGGGTTTGGGTCAAGGCCGGATCCACCGGCTTTGGCGGCGCATTGCCCACGGGAGCCGTTTGGGTGATGGCCTTGGTTTTGGCCAGCAACTGTTGCTCATTCAGCAGTTTCAGGGGAGCCGGTTCCGGTCGCTTGCCGCCTCGCCCTGAGGAGTCCGCCGTGGGACGAAAGTCCGGTTGCACAATGCCCTTCAGCGCCTCTCGTCCGAGGTTATAGCCCCAAGAGGTGCTGGCGATGCCCGTGCCCGCCATCAACAACAACAACAGAATGGTCAAGCCAGCGCTGGGATTCACGGCAGTTGATGAAGATTACTTGAGAGAGGTTGAGGGATCCAGAGCACATGGCACCTGGCTGATCACTCAAACTATTCAAACTCTATCCAAGAATATTGCCCAAACTAGCGGCCAATGGCAAAATCAATGATGAGTTTAAACTCACACAGCTCTCAGAGAGCGATAGACCACCCCATAATCTATTGCCGAGCATTGGTTTTGCGCCATTTTCCAGGGTTGGCCGAGCGGTTTAGGCAGCGAACTCATAATTCGCCTCAGACAGGTTCAACTCCTGTACCCTGGATTGTTTTACGATCGAACCGACTTGATCAAGCCAAATCAATCGAGCTGGCTCACTCGAACCGGCCTGATTGAGCCCGCTTGATTGAACCCGCTTGATTGGATCAAATGAATTGAACCGGCTTGATTGAGCGCGATCGAAATGAATCGCATCGCATTTCATGAACGTCGTGGACGTGGCCGATCGAGCCTAGGGGCTTGTCGTCAAATCGCTTGGAATCCTAATTCCATCGCTCGTTGACAGATCGGGTGGGACAAGGGGCCTAGGGCGTGTCGTCAAATCGCCTGAAACCCTGTGATGGAATTGAATGCGAATGTCTGAAATTGCTGCGTGAACCCAAGGTTGAGGCGAAGGTTAGAGCTATGGTAGCCAGTGCGATTGGGACGGCCCAAACCACCGATAAGAACGACCCATTAACCTGGAATTTAGCCGATCTATACGCGGGATTTGATGATCCCCGCTATGAGGCTGATTTGCACTGGGTGAGCGATCGAGCAGAGAATTTTCGGATCACCTACCGCGATCGCGTGGCCCTGCTGACGGCCCAGGAGTTGGCCCAGGCTTTGGAAGAGTTAGAGGGCATCTACCAAGTGGTGGGCTATCTTTGGAGCTTTCCCTCGCTCACCTTTGCGGCCAACACCCGAGACACCACCGCCCAAGGGGAGGTCGATCGGATCCAAACGGCCTTGACCACCGTGAATAACGAGCTGGTCTTTTTTGATCTAGAACTTCAGGCCATGGGTGCCGACCACTTGGCGGAGTTGCGACAGGCCCCGGAACTGCGGCTTTATGCCCATTACCTGGAATCCGTGGGGCGATTTGCGCCGTTTCGGTTGCCGGAAGTGGTGGAACAAACGCGTAATCGGGACAGCTTGACCGGGCGGCAGGCCTTTATTCAGTTGCGATCGATCCACTTGGGCGAACAGACATACACCCCCGTCACCATGGCCGATGGCAAAGCTGCCACCACGGAAGCCGAACTTTCGGCTCTGTTGTTCCAGGGTGATCGCACTGTGCGCGAACAGGCCTATCACTCGGTGCGAGCTGTCAGCCAACAGCACAACACCCTCTATGCCTACATCCTGAGCACGATCGCCCAGGATCACGCGATCGAAAACCAAATGCGCGGCTATCGATCGACCCTGGAAAAACAGTTAATTAGCGATGAAGTACCCGAAGGGGTGTTTTGGGCCGTGATGAATGGCACACGCGATCGCACCGAAATTTGGCAAGACTATTACCGAATCAAAGCAAAAGCCACCGGAGCCGCCATTCGCACCTGTGATGTTTATGCCCCCTGGAGCACCGAGCCGATCGCCCCGCTACCGTTCTCAGAAGGCATTCAAACCCTGCTGGCGGCCCTGGAGCAATTCGACACAACCTATGCCCGCCGGGCCGAAGAGTTTTTCCTAAACCGTTGGGTTGATGCTGCCGTGCGGCCAGGCAAACGAGGCGGCGCATTTTGCAACTATACCCACGGCAAACATAGCTATTTGTTTTTGTCCTACACCGACGATTACAGCTCTCTATTTACCTTGGCCCATGAGATGGGTCATGGCTTGCACTTTGCCTGGATTAACGACCATCAACGCTATTTCAACAGCAATCCGCCTTTGGTGTTGGCGGAAGTAGCTTCCACCTTTAATGAACTACTGCTGTTGGATTATTTGCTCGATCGCCATTCTGATCCCAATATGCAGCGCAGTTTAATTACGCGCCAACTAGAAGATCAACTGAGTTTGCTTTTCCGACAAACCACCATCAGCCGCTTGGAATTGGCCCTGCACGATCGAGCCACAAAGGGGCGATTTGATGCTGAATTTTTGAATGAAGTTTGGGATAGTCTCTACCGAGATTTGTGTGGTGATGCGGTTGAAATTTTGCCGGAGCACCAATACGACTGGGCCCGAATTGGTCACATTTTCTTCAAGCCCTTTTACTGCTATCAATACGCCGCTTCGGACATCGTGAGCCTGGCTTGCTATCAACAATATCGCCAGCGAGGCCGAGATTTTGTACCCGGCTATTTACAACTGCTGGCCAGTGGAGGCAGCGAAAACCAAATGGCTGCCCTTAAGCATTATGTGGGTGTGGATTTGGAAGACCCGGCGACCATTTCCCAAGCGCTAGATTATGTGGCGAATTTGGTCGATCGCCTGGCCAGCACCGTACCCTAGCAGAAGGCTGCTCAATCATTCAGGCTGAAGTTGACCGGGGTTGCATTCTATTGGTTAAGCTCCGATGGTGAATTCGATTGATGCCAAGGAGCAAACCAGGGCAACAATGCCAATCCCGGCAGCGCCGCCCCGATCGTGAGCAAAAAGAAGCCGGGCCAACCCAACTGTTGGGCTAAAACACCGGAAGGAGCCGAAAACAAATCACGACTAACAGCCATCAAACTGGACAGCAAAGCATATTGGGTGGCGGAAAAACGAGCATTACAAAGACTCATCAAAAAAGCCGTAAATCCTGCTGTTGCTAATCCACCGCAAAAATTTTCCACATTAATCGCTAACACCATGGCGGTAGCATTTTTCCCCACCCAAGCCAAAATTAAATAGGCAACATTGCTCAGGGCTTGTAATCCTCCAAAGACCCAGAGCGATCGCCCAATGCCAATTTGACTGAGAATTGCACCGCCCGTTAAGGAGCCGACAATGGTGGCAATCAAGCCCATCACCCCTTGAATAGCGCCCACTTCTGTTTGGCTAAAGCCCGTTTGCAACAAAAAGGGCAGGGCCATATTGTTCACCATCGAATCGCCCAAGCGATAGAGCACAATGAAGGCCAAAATGGCCAGGCCCCGTTGCCAATGGTAGCGATCGAGGAAATCCTTAAAAGGTAGCCAAACGGCCTCCGACAGGCTGGCGGGTGGTTGTTGGGGGGCTGTGGGTTCTGGGGCCAGCCAACTCAACAGAATGCAGCCCGCCATCAAGACCGCCATCATGCTGTAGGTGACCGGCCAGGTGAAGCGATCGGCCAGCACCAGCGCTGCTCCGCCCGCAATGAGCAAGGCCCCGCGATAGCCCAACACGAAGATGGCCGCTCCGGCTCCCATTTCCCGAGGAGTCAACACATCTGTGCGATAGGCATCGGCGGCAATGTCCTGGGTGGCGCTGAGCAGGGCCACCAACACCGCTGCGATCGCCACCCCCTGTAGCCCCTGCTGGGGATTTTGCACCCCCAACGCCAACAGGGCCAGGGCGATCGCCCCTTGGCTGAGGGCCAACCAACCCCGCCGTCGCCCAAAAAACGGTGGCACAAATCGATCGAGCAAGGGGGCCCACAAAAACTTGAGGGAGTAGGGTAATCCCACCAGGCTAAAAGCCCCGATCGCGCTCAGGTTCACCTGCTCCATCGTCATCCAAGCCTGGAGGGTACGGCTGGTTAACAGCAAGGGCAATCCCGAGCTAAACCCCAAGAGCAGTAGAGCCGCCATCTTGGGCTGTTGAAACAACCGGGCGATCGAGGCTAGGGGTGACGGAAGAGGAACTTTCACGGGTGTTGGGCAACCGGCATAGAGAAACATTGGGTTGAGTTTACTGCTGTTAACCAACCGAGAGCGATCAGGCGGGAGTGGTGCAACAGTGGTGTGAATACCAGAGACTCATCCCTTTCGCTTTCCATCAAATCTGATTCAGCGTGAAGATCAGGATCCTTTTCCTAAATCACAGGTAGCTTCAGACGATCTCAGTTCATCGCAGCTAGACAATTCAGGATTTTTCTGAGTGCTCAAGTATGGTGCGATCGCTCATGATTCCATTCCTGGGAATAGGATTTCTTGGAACGATCGAGCATCAATACCATAGCGTGTTAGGTGCTTGCGATTTTCAGTGACCAAAACCACATTGACCCAGGGTGAAAAGAGCGATCGAACCTGGGCTGCCAAAATGGGATCGCCGCCTAAATCGCGATCGTCTTCTGTTTTTTGGCCCCGGCGACGCGCATCGGCCCAAAGCGTCGCTGCGAGATTTAAATCGGTCATTGTAATGGGTAAGTATCGAACCGATTGCAAAAAACGGTTTAAGCGTTCAACTTCCTTGTAACTCGAATCTTTGAGACGCTGTAACTCTAATGATCGCCTCATTTCATAATCAACAATTCCTGGAAGAAAAACCTCAGTATCAGATATCAGTATTGTCCGAAACCAGGCTTTTAATTCAGTGAATTTCGTAGAATCAGGGTTTAGTAATTGACCCAGAATATTCGTATCAAGAGCAAGCTTGTTAATGATTTTTATCTTTATTTAATTGATGGCGTGTCATTGAATCAATGATATAAAAAATAATGGGTTGGTATAAAGAAATAGCATTGGTCAAGAATCATCATTATAAGTTCGCCATTACTTCATCCCAGGTACGATCCAACTCATGATCAGGATTGGCATTCCACTCATCGAGTAGATTTAAGAGTCTCTTATTTCGCTCTTTGATTTGCTGAAGATGATCTGAATGAAGTGATTCAGTCTCAGGTGATAAGCTGGGATCCAATTTGAGTTCAATGTTGAATCTGGCAGGGTCTGAAATTTTGCATGGAGACTGTACTGGTAATTCAGGGTCAGAGGTTACTAAATTCTGATCCTGATCTACAGAACCATGTTGATTTTTTAGACAAAGTTCCAGTTCATGAATTGCAAAGCTTTGCAACATAGCTGTAGCCTGAAGATGACATTTTTTTTGCGATAACTCAATCAGGAAATTCACAAAATTCTCATCAATGATGATAAATTTTTCGGATAAATCAGTTTGCTTGTTAATTGCGATAAAAGATTTCAGATCCGGTGGGAGCTGGTGATTCTCAAGTTCTAGAAACTGTAAAATAGTGCGTGAAGGAAATGCATAGCCAGTTTGTGAAAATTGATAGGCTGGAAGTACGGTTTCTCCCACTGTAATAGTGCCGTCAGAAAGCATCGTTGGATGAGTTGACATAGTGCCTGTCCGATGAATGCTGTTGAGTTTAGTTGGTGTGCTGGGCAGGAAAGAGAATGATCCACCCTGCCCATAGTTTAGCAATTACGATCCTTCGCGGAGTTTGTCGAGGACGGAGCGATCTTCGAGGGTGGAAGTGTCCCCAGAAACCTCTTGACCCGAGGCGAGTGATCGCAACAGGCGGCGCATGATTTTGCCCGATCGGGTCTTCGGCAGTGCATCCGTAAAGCGAATTTCACCGGGCCGGGCGATCGCCCCGATTTCCTTCACCACGTGCTGTTTCAGTTCCTTAATCAGCTCCTCGCTGGCCGTCGCTGTTCCTTCCAGGGTGATGAACGCCACAATGTCTTCGCCCTTCAGATCGTCCGGTTTGCCCACCACGGCCGCTTCCGCCACCGCCGGGTGCGACACCAGCGCCGACTCCACTTCCATCGTCCCCAGTCGGTGACCCGACACGTTCACCACGTCATCGACGCGGCCCATGATCCAGTAGTAGCCATCGGAGTCGCGGCGCGCGCCATCCCCCGCAAAGTAGAAATGCTGGCCATCTCTGGGCGCAATGTGCTCCCAATAGGTGCTGCGGAATCGGTGGTCATCGCCAAACACCGTCCGCATCATGCTTGGCCAGGGATGCTTCACGACCAGATAGCCGCCCTCGTTGTCGCCTACCGGGTTGCCATCGAGATCCACCACATCTGCCAAAATGCCGGGGAAGGGCTTGGAGGCGGAACCGGGCTTGGTCGGAATCGCACCCGGCAGCGGCGTGATCATGAATCCGCCGGTTTCCGTTTGCCACCAGGTATCGACGATCGGGCAGCGCTCGCTGCCAATCACCCGGTAGTACCACATCCAGGCTTCCGGGTTAATCGGTTCGCCCACGGTTCCCAACAGCCGTAGGGAACTGAGGTTACGGGCCTTGGGCAGGTGCTCACCCATTTTGATGAAGGCGCGGATCGCGGTAGGGGCAGTGTAGAAAATCGTCACGCCGTATTTTTCAATCACATCCCAGAAGCAGCCGGGATTGGACGATCGGGGCGCACCCTCATACATCAAGGTGGTGGCTCCGTTGGATAGGGGGCCATAGACGATGTAGCTGTGGCCCGTAATCCAGCCCACATCGGCGGTACACCAATAGACATCGGTGTCTTTGATGTCGAACGTCCATTTAAACGTCATGTGGGTGTAGAGGTTATAGCCCGCTGTGGTGTGGACGACTCCCTTGGGTTTGCCGGTGCTGCCGGAGGTGTAGAGCACAAACAGCAAGTCTTCGCTGTCCATCGGCTCGGCGGGGCAATCGGCGCTGGCGTTTTGTTGCAGGTCGTGCCACCAATGGTCGCGGCCCGGCTCCATGTGAACGTCTTGGCCCGTGCGCTTCACGACCAGCACGTTTTCAACGCTGGGGGCGGCGTTGTTGTCGAGGGCGCGATCGACCTGCACTTTCAGGGGCACGGCGGTATCTTTGCGGAAGCCCCCATCGGCGGTGATCACCAGTTTGGCCTTGGCATCGTTGAGGCGATCGCGCAGGGCTTCGGCACTGAACCCACCAAACACGACGCTATGGGCCGCGCCAATTCGAGCACAGGCCAACATGGCGATCGCCGCTTCCGGGATCATCGGCATGTAGATGCCAATGATGTCGCCTTTTTGCGCGCCGAGGGATTTCAGAACGTTGGCAAACTGGCAAACTTCCCGATGCAGTTGGGCATAGGTGAGGGTGCGCGAGTCGCCGGGTTCGCCTTCCCAAATCAGAGCGGCTTTGTTTTTCCGCCAGGTGGTTAAGTGGCGATCGAGACAGTTATGGGAAATGTTGATTTTCCCGCCGTCAAACCATTTGGCAACGGGGGGCTGCCAATCGAGAGCGGTGTCCCATTTTTGGAACCAGTCGAGTTCTTTTTCGGCCAGTTCTGCCCAAAAAGCAGTGGGGTCGGCAGCGGCGCGATCGTACAGGGCTTGATAGTCGTCCAGGCTTTTAATTTCGGCATTGGCTGCCAAATCCGCAGGCGGCGCAAAGGTGCGATTTTCTTGAAGGATCGATTCGATCGTCGGTTGTGACATGACAGAAGCGAATTTAGTATGATAAGAACGACGCAATACAAAAATTACACTCAAATGTTGTTAAATTATTCAAATTTTCTCAAGAACCCTGAATCTTTAGAGCTATTTAACAACATTGGCTATCTTGACGGGCACGAAGGTAGATTAACTCTTACGCTTAAATTGTTTCCTCGCCCACAGCTTTCTTGGGAGTTTCAAGTTGCAAGGCTTGCAGAGGAATCTTCTGCGATTAGTTTATTTGAATATACGAACAATCCGCCAATTCGGCTGTGTTCATGGGATCTTCCTAATCCATCTTTAATGATTACTGAAATTGGAAAATCATTAAATTTTAATATAAGCACTTCGAGTCTCAAAGGATCGGCAAGAGTTGTTATTGAAGGCAGGCAGGATCAAGAATTTCATCATATTGAAACATTTTTATTAAACACTGAATTTCTTAGGGTTCTGTCTCTTGATAAAGAATTAACGGGAGATCTTACACAGGATCTATGCTTTGTGATCACGCCCTATGAAGATCGGCTTGATTGGATGCGGCCCAAATTGCTCAATCTTGGTTGTCGGATCACAGCCAAGTTTGAAATCTCGCAGCGAATTAATGATTCCTCAAAGCTAAGAAGCTTTACAGGTGAAAAAGGAAAGGAAATGCTATCTAATATTTGTTCAATGCTTTCCTTTGCAAATGCCGGTTACATTGCCCCTTGTATTTTTCAGCTTTCTGCCTTTGCTGAGGATAAAACAGAGTCGAGGAAGTCATGGAAAACTCCCAAAAATATCTATACTGAAATCAGGACTGACTCTTTGCAAACGCCGATTGAGAATTTAGGAGTCTCATGGTTACATAATTGTCATGCCAGTGACTTAGAGCTATTTTTAGGTTGTTTTAGCACATTCCAAAAAACTCAAGAAGATGCAGAATGGCGTGAAAAATGGAATTTGATTTTGGAGTGGTATTTTCAATCTTTGCCCATCGTAACAGGGCGATCATCTGCACGAACCATTATGGTGTGTTTTAATTCTCTTGGTTGTTTAGTTGAGATTCTAGCCTATTTGATATT
Source organism: Limnothrix redekei LRLZ20PSL1 (assembly GCF_043235035.1). NCBI lineage: Bacteria > Bacillati > Cyanobacteriota > Cyanophyceae > Pseudanabaenales > Pseudanabaenaceae > Limnothrix > Limnothrix redekei. Next base: position 55,873 of record NZ_JAZAQF010000007.1, read on the forward strand.
AGTAGTAGATGAAATAAGTCAAACTCGACGAGAAGAAAATAGCAGACTGATGAATCCTGGAAGAAGTAGAGAGAGGATAAAAGTCCTTATGGATCGAATAGGTATTGAATTAAGTGATGATGAAATCAGAGAATTTGTTGACTTAAGAAATGATTCAACGCACCCAATTCAGAGAACATCATTTAGTCTGACAGAGCAAGTGAAGATTCTATGGCGAGGTATTCAATGGGCTGAAGAAGTAATACTTTGGCGACTTGGCTACAGTGGAAGATACCTAAATCGCCAAGAATTACTCGATAAGCCAAATGCCACTAATTATCGATACGATCTAAAACTAAGACTACCTAATTGGTAATGCAGAGATGGAAGAGATTTTGACATTACATGAGCTATTGCTGGCTGGCGATGTAGTTGGTGCATTGGCAATTGTTGAGGAACTTGAAGAGATGGGGCGTAGCGCAATTGTCGATCAGATCTATAGCTATGCGATCGTCCTTCTGATTCATCTCATTAAGCAAAAAGCAGAGCAGCGATCGACTCGTTCTTGGGAAGTTGCTATTCGGAATACCGTCCGCCACATTCAGCGAAAAAACAAACGCCGAAAATCTGGTGGTTATTATTTATCAATTGATGAATTACAAGAAATTCTCGATGAAGCCTATGCTAGCGCGATCGATCGAGCTGCGCTAGAAACTTTTGAGGGGCGCTATGAGGCTGAAGAGTTAGCGGCCATGGTCGATCGCGCTGCCATCTTGAAACAAGCATTAACTATGATTGACTCGCAAGCTCAAGCAGGAGCCTAAGCGTTATGGAAGAAATTTTGACGTTGCATGAGTTATTGCTAGCGGGCGATGTGAATCGGGCGCTGGCGATTGTGGAAGAGATGGAAGAAATGGGGCTAACCGCAATTCGCAATAAGATTCGCAGTTACAGCAAAATTTTATTGATCCATTTAATTAAACAAGCAGCCGAAAAGCGATCGACCCGTTCTTGGGAACTCTCGATCCAAAATTCTGTAGATGAAATCTTAAACACGAACCAGCGATCGGCCGGTAGCTACTACATCAAGCGGGATGAACTGACAGCAATCCTCGAAAAGGTTTATGGACTAGCCCTGAAAGCAGCAGCGATCGAGGCTTTTGGAGGGCACTATGAGGCCGAAGAGTTGGCCGCAATGGTCGATCGCCCCGAAATTTTGCAACAGGCATTGGAGATGATTGCTCCTGAGCAAGCTGACAATTAGAAAGATTGACAATTTATAGAAAATGTCAGCGCGGGTTAAGTGGGCAGCTCAATCCCCAGCGTAGCCAAATTGAGAGATACAGCCTTTGCCTATAACGAATGGCACGATATAATTATCAGTGTAGTGAAGTTATCGTCAGGAAAACTCATGAGTCTTTATTCGCTGGACTTGCGCCGAAAAATCGTAGAAGCTTACGAGAAGGG
>NZ_JAZAQF010000050.1:0-56356 GCF_043235035.1 Limnothrix redekei LRLZ20PSL1
TGCGGGTAGGATTGGCAATGACCGGGAGACGACTCATGAGCTGGGTGATGCTTCGGGTAGGTCTAGCCTAAAACCGGATTTAGAGCTGCCAAGTCGGCTTTAGCTTCTCTTTATAAATTAGCTCTTAAGCCCAATGTATTAAGCCCAATGTATTAAGCCCAATGTATTAAGCCCAATGTGTTAAGCCTGTCATGCTAGTAGCTCTTGCCACAAACATATCAAGCAATGATGCTCTATCCCTAGGATCTGGCAACCATAGGATTAAGTTTGGGAAAATGGCTAGGAGATGTTGCTAGGGGAAATCACCAGAGAAAATAACTAGGAGAAACTTGCCCCTAAATCCTAGCCTTCTCGGCGCAGGTTGCGATATTGATAAAACACAAACGCATCAAATAAAACGCAAACAAAGCTACAGGCCAACCCAATGACCAACGTGCCTTGAATGGGGGAGCCATTACCAAAAACAGTTAAAAATAAAATGATGTGCTGCAATGTCGTGGCCGCAATCATATTCAAAACTGGCACGTAAACCCAAACCCCGATCGCTAGCAGCAAAATTCCCAAACCCGCCACGGGAATCAGAAAACCCAAGCTCGCGGCCAAAATTAAGGACTGCAATAGATCAATCAGCATTGTGTTTACGGAACTCAGGCGATCGCGCACCATTTGGCTATCAATGACCAATCCGGGACAACGCCCCGATCGCCCCCTGATCGCCCCCAAAACCTGTGCAATTTGTTGATACATTTCCACCCATCCTTGCATCGCCCCAATCCTCCCAACTAAAACTTTCCCTGAGGCGATCGCTCCATAGTCTCAGCATTCACCCTGAAGCCGCATCACTGGTCTTGGCAAACTTTTCAATCCAACACCAACTTCACTCAGCGATTGAAGTCGGGGTTATTTGGCTGTTTATGCTCTGACGATTGAGTAATGGCCGTCAGGCCGATCGCGTTTGTTGAGGTTGATCCAGTTGAGGTTGACCCATCGGAGAGCAGGCCAATGGTCTCCTAGTGTTGGGACAAAATTTTTAGTCCAGTTTAAAAATGCACCCGATCGGGCAGTGAGTGATGAGGGTGATTGCCCAACCCGCTAGCGATACCCCTTCGCTCTGCCCATCAATATACTTCCAGAATACGAATTGATTTTAGGGCTTTCCGTTGAAACACCGGTTTTGTCAAAAATCTTCAATATCAGACCTAATTAGACTCAAAAGGATGACAAATTATCAAATAACGATGTGAAAATACGATAAAAAATCATTACGCTTTTCCTGCTTTTGCATCACAGTTAACAATTGCCTTGTTTCCGTTTGCCTTGATTTGTTTCTAATCATGTTTCTAATCGTGTTTTGAGTCATGACTTTTGAGTCGCGACCATTGATCAGTGACGATTAATGAATGACTTTGTATGAATCACGTAGGGATTTTCTGTAGATTCTTTATGGATTTTCAAATTTTTGTGAACAACTAATTTGGCAAACATCAGAAATCGCCCAGACCTGTAACGAGGTCATGGGCGATCCGAGGAACTAGAACGAGTTAATGGACGCGAGCAAGAACTCCAGCACCAAGTAACAACTGTTTAGAAACTGGTTGAATCAAAGAATGCAAACCAGCTCAAAACGGACATGAGATTGGCACAAGATTAGCTTGCCCTTAAGACAGCCACTCTAATTTGGCTTCTTCCTTGCTGTTGGTGTTGCGGGCGGGCGTTTGGCGCTCGAACTTCATGTGAATCGATCGCGTCTGTTCGCCATCGGCCGCCACCGCCATGATCGGGTAATCGATCATGCCGTCTTGGAAGGACATCTGGAAGCGGAATGTCCCATCGGGATTCAGTTTGATCGGTTGTCCGCCGATCGTCACCGTGGCATCGGGTTCCGTGGCTCCGTAAACAATCAGTTCCGCATCGGCCACCAGCCAGAATTGACGCGGGCGGATGGGCGGCATCGAAGCCCCAAACCCAATCCCAGACATCATCATGCCCACACCGGACATGCCCATCCCCGAGGCCGACAGCGCCCCCGGCAGACCCGGCGCACCCACTGCACCAGCCCACATGCCCACGCCCGAGGGGAAGACGTAGGAGCTGATGGCTTGCTCGCCCAGGTGCTGGATTGAGCCTGCGGGAACGGAACCGGGCACATGCTGCATGGAACCAAAGAGGGAACCGGCCACACGCATGGCTTCGACTCCGGCGGCCATTCCAAACACCTGTTGGTAAATGGCGTTTTCGGCGGCTTGGGCGGCTTTTTGGGCGGGAGGAATCAGGGTGGCCACGGTGGTGCCGCGCAGATCCTGTTCCCAATCAACGGTTACAAATACGTCTTCGATCCAGTCGGAGGGATACACGGGCGGAATCCGAACCGGGGCCGATCGCGCCAACACGAGCCACCGGCCGTCGCCGCAGCGGTAACCAATTTCGATCGCGTAGTCCCGATCGCTGATCGGAATGGGCAAGTACCATTCCCGAGCCAATTCATCGCAGGGGAACTCTTGAACCGTGTGGGCCCGTTGGACGCTCAAGTCCAAATCGGTCACGTCATAAACCCGTAACGCAAGCTGAAGACCCCCTTGGGCCCGCAACTCAGCCTTGTGCTCGTTGGGAATGTCCCAGTAGGTGTAGGCCCATTGGGGATCGCGAGGCAACAGAAGAATGCGACTTTCGCCATAGCCACCGGGCAAATCGGGCAGTCCTTCATCAACACCGGAGAGAGTTTCCGGATCCAAAATCAGCTCTTCGGAGAGATCGGCGAGGTTGTTCGGTTGTCCGAGGTCGAATTTTGCAGCTTCCACAGCTTCTTGGGCCTCAATGGTACGAACGGGAATAACTTGGGCGATGGCTGGCGGTGCGGTGGGGGATGTAGGGCTGGATGCAGGCAGGCCAGCCGATTTGGTTTGGATGGAGGCCAAAAGCTGATCTTTCCGCATTCGGCTATAGCGCGAGATACCTAACTCGCTGGCAACACGGCGCAGTTGGCGCAGTGTCATTTCCTCTAGGGGTGGACGTTCTTTGGGCGCGCTCATCAACTCGAAAGCTCCTCAGCGTATAGGGCAGGCCATCAAAGGGCGATCGCACGTCAATAGCAGCAATGGTGCCTTGGGCACGGTTTGGGATGGGCGATCCCAATCTCAGCTCTTGATGGCCGTTATCCTACTGAACTCGATCCCCACCCGTCGAGAGCGATCGCAGCGAATGTTATTGACTCATGACATTTTGATCCGGATGAGCAAAGCCGACTTCAGCAAATGTCAGGTTTTCTTGACTTGTCTGAATAAAGACGGGTCTCTACGCGATCGGGTCAGCGGCTGGCTGCCCCACCGGTAACCGCAGCCGGAATGTGGTTCCCTTCCCCAGCGCCGATTCACAGTTGATTTGGCCTCCGTGGCGATCGACCACGATTTGATAGGCGATCGCTAACCCTAGGCCAGTTCCCTTGCCCACCGGCTTGGTGGTGAAGAAGGGGTCAAATAACCGATGGCGAATGGCTTCGGAAACGCCGATGCCATTGTCTTGAATGACCAATTCCGCTTGGGGGCCCTGGTCGGTTTTCAGGGTCACCGTTTGCAGGGTGATGGTGGGTGTCCACCGGGCAGTTTCTCCTGAACTTTGTTGAGCTATCTGCTGCTGCCAGGCCTGATCGAGGGCCTCGATCGCGTTGCTGAGGAGATTGATGAATACCTGGTTGAGCTGCCCGGGATAGCACCAAACAGGTTGCAGATCGCCATATTGCTTAACGATGCGAATTTCTGGGCGATCGCTATACCGCTTTAGGCGATGGGACAACATCAGCAATGTGCTGTCGAGGCCATCGTGCAAACTCACGGGTTTGAGATCCACCTGATCTAAACGTGAGAAATTACGCAGGCCCTGCACGATTTCCTGAATCCGCCGAGTGCCTTCTTCCATGGATTGGATCAGGTTCGGCAAGTCATCCAGCACAAAGGTTAATTCCTCGGTGTCGATGGTGGCATTGGCTGCCGGGTCGATCGCCCCTGATCCTGCCCCAGATTGCGTGAGTCCCAACAGGGTTAAACAATCCGTGAGTTCTTCAATGTATTGCCGCAACACCCCCAAGTTGCCATGGATAAACGCAACGGGATTATTGATTTCGTGGGCAATGCCCGCCACCATTTGCCCCAAGCTGGACATTTTTTCAGTTTGAATTAATTGGGCTTGGGCACTTTTGAGATCCTCAAGGGCCTGGGCTAAATCGGCCGTCCTTGTGGCCACTCGACTTTCTAGGGTTTGATTGGCGGATTCCAGAGCAATCAGAGAATTACGAAGGTGGTCTGCCATGCGGTTAAAGGCCTGGGCCAGCTCATCCAATTCGCGAATATCAAAGGTTTCTGTTCGATGATCAAGCTGACCGGCCGCCAACTGGCCAGCCGCTCTGGCCAGAGACCGCACGGGCCGCCCCAAACGACGCGCCATCACCAGGCCCAGAAACACAGCCAGGACGATCACCAAACCGCAGAGCAGGGTTGTGACACGGCGATTTGCCTCAATTTGCCCCATGAAGGCCGATCGAGGCACGGTGGCCACAATCACCCAATCGAGGCCATCGGAATCCCGCCAAGGGGAAGTCCAGAGGAGATAGGCTTGGTGATCGACCTGGAAGGTTTCTGACAGGGGACTAACCACGGCCCCCAAGCCGCCTTTTTGATTCAAATGATCGAAAGCGGCGACCAATCGCAGATCGTTACTGGTGCGGGCAGTGATGCGCTCTAGGGTTGATCCCTGTTCGGACGTTTTGAGCACGAATAGGGGTTGCTCGTTGCTGCTGGCAACCAAGTTGCCGTTCCGCTCCAAAATGGTGATGGTTAATTCTGGGTGAACGTTCAACTCTTTGAGCATGGCGCTGATGCGGGCCAACAACAGGTCAACCCCGATCGCCCCGATCGGTTGGCCATTGCGATCGCGAAAGGGAACGGCGTAGTTAATTGACACAAACTCTGGGGTGCTATCCCAAGCGTAAATGGCGCTCCAACTGGGACGATTGCGCCGAATGGCCGCCTGATACCAGGGTTCCTTGCGGTGGTCATAGGAATACACCCCCAGCCGTTGCTGGCGACGACCCAGCCGATCGGCCCGATATTCCTCATAGCGCCAACCCAAGGCGGCCGATCGCTCTCCCACAATCAGCCCATCACGCCCCACACCGGAGCCTGCAAACTCCCCTGTGGCTAAGCCGAAGTTGATGTAGCTGGCATCGAAGGCCTGGCGCAATTGCCAGCTATATTGCCCCACTTGTTGCAAATCCTGGGGGGATACCAACCCCGAGTTGAGGGCCATCAGAAACAGACGGGTGGCACGCTTGGGCTGCTCAAAGTATTGGGCTAGGCCACCGCGAATTCGTTCCCGGAGTTGCAGGTGCAGACGATCGGACAGTTCTTGGACCGATCGCTCCCCCGCCCACAAGGACAGGGCCCCGGCCACCACCACCGCCGCACAGGAAAGGCTAACAAACGGAAACGTTAACACCCAAGCTAGCGATCGCCGCTTGGCCCGGGCAGAAACATCGGGAGGGCGAGGATGAGACTCCATGGAATTGGGGGTTGTGGGGACTTTCGCAATCATTGGCTCAGAGTTGGGTCTAGACGGCGATGCTTCCCCGGCGACAGCGGTTGGATCAAGGGGCAATTTTGCAATTGCTTGAAACGCCTAACACCAAGCAATCAACAAGCGATCGGAGGCGTGGCGCTAGACCCCGCTGCCCCGTGGGCCGTGCGGGGAGTTGAACTCACGCGCCCGATCAATGGAGATCAGACAGATGGGTGAATTCTCTTCGCTATGATTGCCAGAATTACTGATCTATTCAGCGATCGCCCTCCCCTCTGGTCGTGATTCCTTGGTTTTGCGGGGGCGATCGGCTCAAGGTCTTTGGGTGACTGCTTTCTAGCCCCCGCGTGACTGATCCAGATCCCCAAGGCGATCCAGATCACAGTGAGCGAATCGCGGTGGGCAAATTACGGTGGGCAAATCACGATAGGCAAATTACGGGGGGCAAATTACGGGGGGCAAATTACGGGGGGCAAATTACGGGGGGCAAATTACGGGGGGCAAATTACGGGGGGCAAATTACGGGGGGCGATCGGGTCAAGGGTCAAGAACCGATCGCCAACCAAGGGCCATCAACAGGCAGCGCCATCAACAGGTAGACACCAAAACCTAGCCCGGCCAACGTTGGGGCGGTAAAACTGCATTGCGAAATTTGATTGCGAAATTTGATTGCGAAATTTCACCGCAAATTTCACCGCAAAATTTGATCGCGAAATTTCATGATTTGGCAGCAAAATCGGCCGAGTACCTGGCTCCTTGGCTGCCGATTGTACTCAGCCGCCCATCCACACCGCTACAACCAGCGAGCTTGGTTCACGCGCCACTGTGCCAAAAGCTGCTGCTCCCGCTCCGGTGCAAGACCTGCTTTTAAATCCGCTTGGCGCGATCGATCCCAAGACCACAGATCGCGCACCGTGCCCGCCAGGGGGCGACATTTCAGACCAGCCGCCGTCGCCCGGCGAGTATCCATGCTGGTGAAGCCGCGCATGGGAGCTTCCTTGCTGGGGATCCAAAGGGGCAGCTCTGTCCAGGGCGCAACCCCCGCCTCTAGCAAAAAGTCCTCATGCACCCAATCGATCAGCGCATCGCTGCGGGTGACCCGGGCGCATTCATCCAACACTTTGTCTAGGGTGAGGGATTTTTCGGCAGTGCCAACGTTGTAAACCCCCGATCGCTGGGTTTCGCAGGTTTTGATTAGCCAAGCAGCCAAATCACGGGCATCGATCAATTGCACCCACTGTTCCGGTGGCGATGGGGCTAACACGTCACCCCCTTGGGCCAGGCGGCGCACCCAGTAAGTGAAGCGATCGGTGGGATCATAGGGCCCCACGATCAAGCTGGGGCGAGCAATTAGCAACCGATCGCCAAAGGTCTCGGTCAACAGTCGCTCGCAACCGGCTTTCAGGGATCCGTAGTCATCACCGGTTTCGATCGAGGCTTGGTCATCCAAGAGGGGCGATCGCAGGGGATCGTTTTCCGTGATCCCCGGCAACCCAAAATCTTCGTAAACGGAGATGCTGGATAGGTAAACGTAGTGACCCACAGCATTCTGGAGTCGGGCGGCCGTGTAGCGAGCGGCTCGGGGCACGATTGCGCTGGTGTCGATCGCGCTGTCCCAGGTGCGATCGCTCAGGGCGGCCAGGTCATCCGTTAGCCGATCGCCCACCAGCCGCTCCACTGCTGGGAAGGGTTCCGGGTTGCGCCGCCCCCGCGTCAGGATGGTGACCTCATGGCCGCGAGCCACGGCCGCATCTACCAGATGCCGCCCCAGAAAGGTTGTTCCGCCCAAGATCAAAATTCGCATAGCCGTTGATTGTACTAGACCAACGGCCTGCGTCGCCCGTGGAGGGTCATCAACAGCTCTCGGGTCGATCGAGCCGGTTGCTCCCGGGCGATCGCTGGGCCTTAGGGCCTGTCGTCATTTCCTGAGATCAGACAACAACGGTTGATTTTCCATGCCCCAATCGTCGTAACAAGGGGCTTGAGCATCTTGTCCCCCACGATCTGACAACGGTGGAATCAGGGTTTCAGGCGATTTGACGACACGCCCTAGTCCTCAACGGTGTTTTAGATCTCAACAGTCTTCTAGGCCGCCATTTCCTGGGGTTCCGGTTCGACCTGCGGCTCAATGGCTAAGGTTTGGGGGGGCGGATTGATGCCGTAGCAGTCTTGGCGAATTGTCCCCGTCAGTTGGCGCACATCATCGCTGTCTTCACCCAAGGTGAGCAGCAGATGAGAAGTCAGTTCCAAAGCCGCTTCAAACTCCGGTTGCACCACTTCCTTGGCTCCCAAATTGGTCAACCGCTCAATTTCCGCACCATCGCGGGCCCGGGCGATCGCATCCAAATCCGGGGCAATCTTCAGGGCATGTTGTAACACCAAGCGGGTACTGGCAGGATCGGGTAACGCAATTGCCAGGGCCTTGGCGCGATCGATCCTGGCTTTTTCTAACACCAACTCCGAATCCGCATCCCCAAATAGGTAAGGAATTTTGGCTTCTCGGAGCTTGTTAATGACGGCTTCGCTGTTGTCAATCACCAAAACTGGATAGCCTTGATCGCGCAAAACTTTGACAATGGTTTGACCAATTCGTCCATAGCCTGCCACCACCACTTGCCCCGCCAGCTCGTCCGGCATGGAGGTTAATTTTGGCTCCCCTAGGCTCGAAAAATATTTGTTAACCCAAGACCAACGCCCCGCCACTTTCACAATCCAAGGCGCAGTGGCCAGAGACAACGGAGTCAGCATCAGAGCGATCGCGGTGGTTCCTAGTAATAGCAAATACAGCTTTTTATCAATTAAGCCCATGGCCAAGCCTTGGGCAGCCAAAATGAAGGAAAATTCTCCAATTTGGTTAATGCCAAATCCGGCAAAAACTGCTGTTTTAAAGGAATAGCCAAATCGCAAAACCACTGGAGTGACGATCGCCGCTTTGCCGATCATTACTAACACCACCAGTCCCAAAATGGGAAAAATTTCTTCGATCAAAAGGTGGGGATCAATTAACATCCCGATCGAGGCAAAAAAGAGGCTAGCGAAGGTGTCCCGCAACGGCAAAATTTTCGAGAGGGCTTGATCGGCCTGGTCGAGTTCGGCAATCGTCACACCCGCCACAAAGGCTCCCATTTCGATCGACAGCCCCAGTTCCGCCGTCACGAAAGCCACACCCAAACACCAGGCGATCGTGGTCAGCAAGAAAATTTCATTACTTTCCGTGGCTGCCACTGCACTCATCAAGCGCGGCACAACCCACTTACCCGCCAGGATGGCCGCCCCCAAAAAAGCCGAGGCCTTCAGCAAGGCGATCGCCAACGCCTGCCCCAAGTCTTCCGGTTGGGTCAAGGCGGGCAGCACCGCCAACATGAGTCCCAAGGCGATGTCCTGGGCAATCAGAATCGCCAGCATCACTTGACCATGGGGGGTGTTGGTTTCGCCCCGATCGCTCAAGGTTTTTAGCACCACCGCCGTTGACGACAGGGCCAACACCACCCCCAAAAACACCCCCTCTGGCAAATCCTTCGCCCAGCCGGTGAGCGTGGTGGCCGCCGCCACGATCGCGGTGGTTAAGCCCAGTTGCAGCAGGCTGCCCTCGATCGCAATTTTGCGAACGCGCCCCAATTCTGAGAGAGAAAATTCCATCCCCAACGCAAACAGCAGAAACGCCACCCCAATTTCCGCGAGGGCTTCAGTTTGGGCTGCATCGCTGAGTAATTGCAAGCCGAAGGGACCAATAATGAGACCCGTCACCAAATAGCCCAAAATAACCGGCTGTCGGAGCTTATTGGCGATATATCCGCCAATAGCGGAGGTTCCAAGGACGGTTGCAAAGTCAAGAACAATGCCGTGTTCAATAGCCATCCTGAGCGCGATCCCGGGCTAATTGCGTAAGGTACTGCTCTTACATTAACGGAATTTACGAAAAATGTAAGATTCCTTAACGAAACGGTGAAGTGCTTCAGTGATCGCCCATTCAGCACAGAGAGCGATCAGGAATTTCCTCCCGATCGCCCTCATTTGGGTCGCTAGTTTGGGATGGGTTTGGGGGCAAAGGTTAACTAATGTTTTAACCAATGTTCACCCGATCGCCCCTACGTTCTTGCGGTCAGTACAGCTACAGCAAACACAGCTACAGCAAATACAACAGCGCAAACAACACAATCCACACCACATCCACAAAGTGCCAGTAGAGTTCGGCTGCTTCGATCCCAAACTTACTTTGGTTGCTGTAATGACCTTCACGACGCGATCGCCACAGCACCGCCAAAATCAAGAACAGCCCAAAGCAAACGTGCAGTCCATGAAAACCCGTTAGCACATAAAAAGTGCTCGCAAATAGATTGGTGGTCAGGCTAAATTCCAAGTGGAAATATTCATAGAGCTGCCCCACTAAAAAGATGGCCCCCATGGCGGCTGTGATCCCAAACCATAGGCGCATTCCCTTCACATCATTGGCCCGAATGGCATCATCACCCTTGTGGATCACGAAGCTACTGGAAATCAGAATTAGGGTGTTAATTCCTGGCAACAATAGCTCCAGCTTCGGTGTGCCTTCTGGGGGCCAACTGGGCGCAACCGATCGAAAGGTTAGATAGGCCGCAAATAGGCCCAAAAAGATCATCGCCTCCGCCACCAAAAACAGAGCAATGCCAAACAGCCGCAAATCGGGATGATGTTCCTCGCTGCCATGACTAGTGCTTTCGAGGGCGATCGGCTGTTGAGAATCGACTGCGGAACCTTGCATAGAAACCCAAAAGAAAGAAGGACAATGGAACGGCTATTTTGAAATCCAGTTTGTGCAGATTTCTAGGGTTGAAACTTCCAAAATCGGTAGTGCCGGAGAGTAATCATGCTTGGCCAAGGATCCCTAAAGGATCCCTAACTGAACAGGTTCTGCATGTAATTGCATGATCACGACAACTGCCTCATCACCCTGGTAGCACGGCAAGCTGATTTTGATTGGTTAATTCATCGGTTAATTCATCGGTTAATTCAATGACCTGTTGCTGTGACTTGATCGTTAAGCAGCAAGGGGCTTAAGCCCCTTGTCATCACGACTGACTCCGCAGCGCATTGACCCCATGAATTACGGCTGCCGCGCTATGAGGATCCGAATTCCTAGCGTGTTGAACCACTCAAAATATCAGAAGCCTTCAGTTGCGAAATTGGCTTGCGGCTTTCACCCCGTTTTGTCACCCCGTAATCATAGGGGCCCGTTTTCAAAACCGGCTGACCCACAAAATTGTGCTCAGGCGGCGGCGAAGAAACCGTCCACTCCAATGTCAAAGCATTCCAAGGATTAGCCGAAGCCTTTTCGCCAGCCACCCAGGAATAAATCGCATTCACCAGGAACGGAATGGTAGACACAGCCAAAATATAGGAACCGATGCTGCAAATTGCATTCACCGTTGAAAATTGCGGATCATATTCCGCCACCCGCCGGGGCATTCCCATCAAGCCCAAGTAATGCATGGGCAAAAAGCAAAGATTGAAACCCACCAGGGTCAAAACAAAATGTACTTTTCCCCAGGGTTCATTTAACATTCGCCCGGTCATTTTGGGGAACCAGTGGTAAAGCGCCGCATAGAGACCAAACACACTGCCGCCAAACAACACGTAGTGCAGGTGGGCAACGATGAAATAGGTGTCGTGAACGTGGATGTCAAAGGGCACGGAGGCAATCATTACACCGCTGAGACCACCCACCACAAACATCGACACAAACCCGATCGCAAACAGCATGGCGGAATTCAGGCGCAATTTGCCACCCCAAATGGTGGCCACCCAACCAAACACTTTGATTCCGGTGGGCACGGCGATGATCATGGTGGCAATCATGAAAAACATCCGCAACCATGCCGGTGTGCCACTGGTGAACATGTGGTGTGCCCAAACAATCAAGCCCAACAAACTGATGGCAATGCTGGAATAGGCGATCGCCTTGTAGCCAAAAATGGGTTTGCGAGCATGGACGGGCAAAATTTCGGAAATGGCTCCAAACAGCGGCAGGATCATGATGTAAACCGCCGGGTGGGAATAGAACCAAAACATGTGCTGATAGACGATCGGGTCGCCGCCCCCAGTGGGGTTAAAAAAGGCCGTTCCCGCCATCAAATCGAAGGACAACAGCACCAATGCGCCAGCCAGCACCGGGGTGGACATCAAAATCAAAATGGAAGCGGCCAACATGGCCCAACAAAACAGCGGCATGTCATTTAAAGTCATGCCGGGGATGCGCATTTTGAGGATGGTGGCTGCAAAGTTGATCCCACCCAAAATGGAGGAGGTTCCCAACAGCAAAATGCTGAGGATCCAAATTAGTTCACCCCATTGGCCACTGACCAGGCTGAGGGGAGGATAGGAAGTCCAGCCGGCGGCGGCGGCTCCGGTGGGCACAAAAAAGCTAGCAATCAGCAGCAGCCCGGCTGGCGGAATCATCCAAAAGGCGATCGCGTTGAGCCGAGGAAAGGCCATATCCTTGGCCCCAATCATCAGGGGAATGAGATAGTTGCCAAAGCCTGCTCCGGCCGGCACAATCCACAAAAAAATCATCACCGTTGCATGGATGGTGAAGAGTTGGTTGTAGAGTTCGCGGCTTACGAAATCCACTTCCGGAGTGGCCAACTCCACGCGCACGGCGGTGGCCAAGGCTCCACCAATCAGGAAGAAGAAAAAGCTGGTGACGAGGTATTGAATGCCGATGACTTTGTGATCGACGCTGAAGCTAAAAAACCGTTGCCAGGGTTCGGGATCGGGTTCGATCGCGCCGGGCGTTCTGAGTTCTGCTGGAGCCATAGCAACGACAAGAGACAACAAGAAACAACAAAAACCGAAAAGTTGGATGTCAATTCAGCCCAGCCCGGATGCTGAGGCCAAGGGTGACCGCTGGTTACAGCGCAGCGGGGGCCAATTGGGCGATCGAACGGGTCTCGATCCCCAGTCGATCGCTGTAAACCTGTAAATATTCCGAATCCGTCAAATTTTGAGGATTTTGCGCCAGGGTCACTGCTGATCCTTGGCCCGTTTCCGTGGTTTCCGCCTCGGGCATCACGCTCGCCACCCAGGCTTCATACTCTTCCGGTGTTTGCACCAGCACTTCGGTGCGCATTGCCCCGTGGAAGGAACCGCAAAGCTCGGCGCAAACGATCGGGTAGCGGCCTGGCTGGGTTGCCCGGAAGCGTAATTGTGTGGGGCGACCGGGGATCGCATCCTGCTTAATCCGAAACTGCGGAATCCAGAAGGCGTGCAACACATCCATGGCGGAAATGTTGAGCTGCACATCCTGACCCACGGGCACATGCAGTTCCCCCGCCATCACGTTCAAGTCAGGGTAGTTAAAGATCCAGGCGTATTGCAGCCCCTGTACATTGACTTGCAAGTCGGGGGCTTGGCCTTGGGAGCCGGGAGCAGCCCCCAGCCCCAGGGCCACTTCCGTGCCAGTCATGGCCGGGGCCCCATCCAACGTGGCGGCGATCGCGGTGTGGCGGCTGTGGTGGTGGGCCATGCCCATGCCGGCTCCACTGGCCATCGGATCCAAGCCTCCCATGGAGTTATACACATCAAAGCTAAAGACCGAGATCCCCAAACAGATCACGGCGGGGATCGCAGTCCAAAGGATCTCTAGGGGAATGTTGCCCCGGATGGGCGGGCCGTCGGTGTCATCGCCGGGCTTGCGCCGAAAGCGCAGGATCGCATAAATCAAGCATCCTTGCACCAGCAGAAAAAGGCCCGTGGCAATGGTCAACATGGCCCCAAACAGGCGATCGACCTCGGGCGACACGTCCGTAGCCGACACCGGCAGCAGGAAATGATAGTTTTGCCCAACCCAAAGGCTGATTAGCGTCAAGCCAATGCCCATCAGCAGGGTCAGGATCGTACTAGGAACATTCATGGTGGTGCGTCACGCAAGACTGCAAAGGCAAAGGGCAACAGGCGATCGGGGCAGGTCTGCTCCTCGGTTGGGGGCCAACGGCCAATCGAGGGCAGCGGCCAACGAAGGGGAAATGAACGAGGGCAGTGGCCCATTGCGCTTGCCACTGCGTTACTGCCTTCAAAGGTAGACGTTTTTTCCAGGGAGCTGATTTGGTTTGGCAATATTTTTAAATATCTTTAGGATTTTCTTTGTCGTTAACAACCTTTAGGAAATCTTCGGGTTTCCTGGGCCTGTCGATGGTGATTTTCAGCCATTCTGGCCGTGATTTGTCATCAACAATTAACATGCTCTAGATTGTGCGAACTCACTGATTGTCAAAAATCTTGAAATCTTGGGGCGATCGCCCATGGACGCATCAATACTTAAGAATTATTTGAGAATTATACTGGCAATTATCCTAGGAAGATGAAGGGGGAAGTCCTGAAAAAGCTGTTATTTACAATACAAACCAAATCAAAAATCGTTTGATATGTAACGCTTTCTTGGAGTCAAATCGTGATCAAATGGGCAGTTCTTGATGAGCTTACCGTTAGTTGGCAGCAAATTTTAAGTCGGATCGGCTAATTGTTGTACATTGCAACGTGTTGCAATCTTTGGCATGACATTTCCGCAATTTTCGGAACTGAGTTATGGTGGCGATGCACCTCATTGCTGCTTTTTAGACTCAAGATTTTCTTAAGAATTCCTATGGCGGAAACCGTGTTTCATCAGGCGGGGCATTCTTCCGAATCGGTGAAGACCTCGATCTCGATCGCCGAGGTCAATTCATCTTTGGGAAGCGATCGAGTGCGGTGGTTGGCCAAGCGGCTGGCGGTGGCGGCCTGGTTGCTGATGGCGATCGGCTCGGCCACCCGCGTGGCTAATGCGGGTCTCGCCTGTCCTGATTGGCCCCTCTGCTATGGCCAGGCGGTTCCCTGGGCCCAGATGAATTGGCAGGTGTTTTTGGAATGGTTCCACCGACTGGATGCAGCAGTGGTGGCCTTTGGGGCCCTGGGCTTGGCAGGCACGGCAGTCCGGTTTCGGCGGGAACTGCCCGGTTGGGTGGTTCCGGCAACGGTGGCGGCCCTGGCCCTGGTGGTGTTGCAAGCGGGGCTGGGGGCCCTGACGGTGACGGAGTTGCTGCGGTTTGACGTGGTGACGGCACACTTGGGGACGGCGTTGGCATTTTTGGCCCTATTGGTTGCGATCGCGGCGGGATTGACTCCCCAACAGGCTTCGGGCACGGCGGCCGGCTTGGCGGGTTGGGCCCTGCTGGCGGCGATCGCGATCGATGTCCAAAGCCTGATCGGTGGCATTGTCGGATCGCGCTGGGCGGTACACCAATGCCTGGAGGGCGATCAGCTCTGTGGCGTTCTCCACATGCACTTTTGGGGCATTGTGCCCGCCGTCTTAACCATTGGGATTTTGCTGATCATGGCTTGGCGCACCCCGGCTTTGAATCCGCGCCTCCGCTCCCTCCGAAGCCTGATCGCCCTGCTGTTGGGGGCACAACTGGCCGTTGGCTACAGCACCTATCACTTTCAATTGCGGGTGGCAGGGCTAACGGTGCTGCATGAGGCGATCGCGGCGGCCCTGTTGGCTTCGCTGGTGGCCTTCACGGTTTGGGCCGGGCGCGATCGGTTGCGGGAGTCGCCCGATGGTCTGACAGCCTAAACAGCTCAGGACTCGCCCAGAATTCCCCAAGAATTCCCCAAGAATTTCCAAGAACTCCCCAAAAATTCCCAAGAACTCGCTGGTTGTTGATGTTTCCGGAATAGCTGCTATGCAAGAAATTGTGCAAAACCTGTCGAACATGACCGAGGAAGCGGCTGCGTCGCCCTGGCAGCGAGCCGGGTCGATCATTCGGAGCTATATTCAGCTCACCAAGCCCCGGATCATTGTGTTGCTGCTGATTTCCACCGCAGCGGCCATGGCCCTAGCTGGCGGGGGTGATGTGGATCCGGTGCTGTTTTTGGCAACCCTGGCCGGTGGGGCCTTGGCTGCCGGTTCCGCTAATGCGATCAACTGTTTTTACGATCGCGACATTGATTCGATTATGGTGCGCACCCAAAAGCGCCCAATTCCCTCCGGGCAAATTCGCCCCCGCGATGCCCTGCTATTCGCGATCGTCCTGGGTGTTGCGTCCTTTGGGCTGCTGACCTGGATGGCCAATCTGCTGGCGGCTCTGTTGGCGATGGCGGGAATTGGTTGCTATGTGGTGGTCTATACCCACTGGCTGAAGCGCCACAGTCCCCACAACATCGTGATTGGCGGCGCGGCGGGGGCCATTCCGCCCCTGGTGGGTTGGGCCGCCGTGACGGGCACGCTGGATTGGCCCGCCTGGGCACTGTTTTGGATTATTTTCCTCTGGACTCCGCCGCACTTCTGGGCGCTGGCTTTGATGATTCGGGATGACTACGCCAGCGTAGGTGTGCCCATGCTGCCGGTGGTGAGTGGCGACGAGGCCACGGCTAAGCAAATTCTGGGTTACTCGATCGCCCTGGTTCCTTTAACCTTGGCGCTGGCTTGGCCCTTGGGCGAAACCGGCTGGCTCTACGGGGCGATCGCCCTAATTTTGGGGGGCATTTTGGTGCAAAAGTCCTGGCAACTGCTGGCTCTACCGAGCGATCGCGCCGTGGCACGGGATCTGTTCAAATACTCGATCGGCTACCTGATGCTGCTCTGTGCCGGAGCCGTTTTGGCTGGGTTACCGGTCACCCACAGCCTGCAACTGGCTTTGTTTGACCAAGTGCAATCTCTCTGGCTGGCGATCGCGGCCTAGTAACCCAAGGCCTCAAGGGTCTCGCAAGATCTAGCGAGGCCCAACGAGACCTAGAAGTTAGGCCTAGCAGTCAGATTTACGAAGTTAGGCCTAGAAGTTAGGTCTAAAAGTCAAAGTAAATAAACGGTACGCCCTCGGGCCCCAAAATCCAGACCAGATAAAGGCAGATGGGGACGAGGGCGATTTTTACCGGCTGTGTGAGCTGCAACCGCAGGCCCCGTTGACCAAACCAAGCCACCACCATCAGCAGCGCGATCGCCCCCAAGGCCGCGCCCAACCGCCAAGGATCTAACCCCAACGCTTCGTCATAAACCTTTTCCAGAAAAGCCCCATCGCTCGATCGGCCCCAAAGGTGTTGAAACACCAAGCTCGACTGGCTCCAGTCCGGCAACCGAATCAGCACCCAGCTCAAAAACACCATCAGTTGCGTCAGGCCCCAAGCCAGAGCCACCCCCGCCGGATGGGCCCACAGGGCCGCCAAGGGACTGAAACGGTGGGAAGCCGCATCCACCAACCGATGCACCGCCAAAGCCAACCCATGGGCCCCACCCCACAGCACATAGCCCCAGTTGTCCCCATGCCACAGGCCACCCAACAACATCACGATCATCAAGTTGATGCAGGTGCGAACCAGACCTTGGCGGGAACCCCCCAGGGGAATGTAGAGATAGTTTCGGAGCCAGTCGCCAAGGGTGATGTGCCAGCGTCGCCAAAAGTCCGCAATGCTGGTGCTGAGGTAGGGAAAATCAAAGTTTTGGGGCAATTGAATCCCGAGCAACATCGCGCTGCCTCGGGCGATGTCCACATAGCCGCTGAAGTCCAAATAGAGCTGGAAACCATAGGCCCCGATCGCCAACCACAAGTCCCCGCTGCCCGCCCGCTCCAGGGTTCCGGGGCTGAAGATTGTGCGGACCCACAGGCCGAAGGAATCAGCAATCAGTCCCTTTTTGATGGCACCGCAAGCAATCAGCCACAGACCTTCAGTGATTTGTTCAGCCCGGGGATTACGCGGGTGATCCAACTCTTCCAGTTGGCTCGCCAAGCCGTGATAGCGGACGATCGGCCCGGAAATGAGCTTTGGGAAAAAGAGTTTATAGGTACAAAATTTCAGCCAATCGCGGGCAGGAGGCGCACCGCGATAGACATCCACAAGATAAGCAATACATTCAAAGCAAAAAAAGCTGATGCCAAGGGGCGCTTCAATCCGATCGACCCAATTGGCTGCATCCAACAGGGGCGGACTCTGGAACGCCCAGCCCAGGGAGTTGAGGGCAAAGGGCACATATTTAAACCCAAACAACAGCAGCAAATTGAGGCTAATTCCCACCCACAGCAGGCGTTTGCGCTGTCGTTGTCGGGCTTCCGGGTTTGGCCCGCCCACGTAATGCCGAATTGATCGCCGATCGGTCCGCAACATCCAGCCCAAGCTGTAGTTCAGAGCCACGCCCACCAACAAAAGAGGGACGTAGAGGGGTTGCCGCAGACCATAAAAAATCAGACTGGCAACCAACAGCAAACCCCATCGCCCCGATCGCCAGGGCAGCAGCCAAAACAGGCCCACCGTTGAAATCAGCAGCCAACCATAGACTTGCGATAGAAATGTCATGGAATGCCCCCCGTTGCTTCCCCCGAATGATAGGGCTGGCCGTTGCCCAGAAATCCAAATTGACGATTCAGGGCCGATCGCCCCTAACGGATGGATTGCACCGTCAGCACTTGAGGTGGTGTGGCATCGGGCGGATAGAGGAAATTCACCTGCACCACCCGCTTGGAACCGGGTCGTAGGTTCAAGGTGGCGAGGGGTTGCCCCTGTTCACCCCGATGTTGCACCACATGGATGAAGCGATCGATCGAATTGCCCAAATCATCTTGGTACTGCAACCGAATGGGCCCCCGGAAAAAGACCCGCTCTTCGGGCGGCTCCAAAAATCGCAGTTGATCGCTCGGCCCATCTTCCTTCAAAGGGGTTTGGAACAAAATTGCCACTTGTTGTGGGCTACCGGTGCGATTGGTCAAGGGCAAGGTCAAGCTATATTGCACCCCGTAATTACCGTGGGCCAGATAGGCCGTGTCGGGATAGCGAGCCACCATGGGCGCACTTTGAACCTGGCGCGTGCCCAACGTTCCTCGGGGCAAGGTGGCGATCGGGTAGGAAATGGCCCCGCCATCGGTGGGCACTCGCAGTTCATTTGCCCCCGGATCCGTGAGGGTGGCCTCCCAGCGCGACCCCTTGGCCACGCCGGCCACTCGGCCATAAAAGAATCGAGAACTGGTTTCCGCCAAGTTCAGGGATGTGGGAGCCACGTCACGCGGGCCCGAGAGACCGCTGCGCACCAGCAGGTATTGCCACTCCCGCAGACTGGGAATTTGTTCGCGGCCGTCGGGGGTTTTGGGCGAGAACATGGCCAAACTGGCCAGATAGACCGGCCCATTGGACTCGGCCCGAATCAGGGTCGATCGGGTATTGGAGGAGGGGGTGATTTTGCCTACTGGAATCGGGGAATTCACCACCATTTCTGCTTCCCGAGGCCCTAGCCGCAGATTCGATCGCAGCAGGCCCCGCCGCCGACCGCGCAACACATCCCCCACCACGCGGCTGCCAGAGCCAGAATAGATTGCCCCGATCGGGTCTTCCAGGTAGGCCGGCAAGGGTTTAAAGGGCGCTTCAAACCGGCTGATATAGCTAGCGGCTTCGCGAATGTTCACATCAACGGTGCGCGGCCCCGGGTTATAGACCATTACACCCTGAAACAGCGTGCGTCCTTCCTGATAGGCCGCCGCCCGGGAAATGTGATGCGAAAAAATATCAAACCGCCCCTGAAAGGCATAGTTTAGGTGCGCGGAAGGCACGGCCATGCCATTGGACGGAAAAGTGGACAGCAAAATCCCTTCCGTCAAAACCACTTCGGGGCTGTTGCTGTTAAAAACCGGCACGTTGTCCAGTCGTCCGGGGAGCGATCGCACCTCATGGCGCTGGGTAACCTCTCGCCGCCGCACGGGCTGCGGAGCCAAAATTTCATCTTCTGCGGCCTCTCGGTTCCCTGGGGAATCGGGTTCGGCCTGTTCGATCGGGGGCAGTTGAGCGACGGGCCCCACCTGGAGCGGAAACAAGCCAAGGAGCAGAGAGAGCATGGACTCGAAGGCAAAAACTAGGAGTGGAGTGGTTCGGGCATGGCCTTGGGCATAGACAGCCACCAGCCGCTGTTTCGGCCCAGGAAAACAAAGAAAAACGCCGATGGGGCCAATCTCGCACGTCGGTTGCTCGACAGGAGACCGACTGGCGGAAGGCTATTTTTAAGCCGTTGACCAGTATGCCCGGATGGGGGCTGTTTGAGGGGGTCAGCGATCGAGAAATCCGGGGCGAAATGGGCTGAAACCTCAGTGAACCACAGAAGACGGCGGAGACCGTTGGAGGATTGTGGACTGCCGGCGTTTTCTGTTGATCGAAATCCTGAGAGAAACGCCCCAAACTTTAACATTTTCTATTGGGGGGTGAATGCCCCCGGACGGATATCAAGAAACCTGATCCCTCGCTTGGGATGCCAATAGCCACCAATTTGCAAGTTTTTAGCCTGTTGGCCACCGCCAGCCAACGGCGCGATCGAGCACCTTGAACGACCTGGCTCCCAGAGACCTTCCGTGATCCATCTGTTAGCCTTACGGTATCGCAACAGCCAAGGCGGCTCAACCCGTTACTAGCTGTGCTTTGAAGCCTGATGGAATGGTGCTGGTGACCCCGAGTGGGCCCCAGTGGGTTTCGCCCATGGGGGCCCAGCAATCGCGGCGATCGCGGCGATCGGTCAACCGTCCCCCAATCCCCGAATTTGGGCCGGAACCAAGGGTAACAGCCCGATCGCGGCGACCCTTCCATCCCTTCAGGTGCATTCCACTGGAGCATCACAATCCATGACAATCGCAATTTGGCAAATCGTTTCTATGCCCCCAGCCCTTGCCTTACCCGGGACTGCGGCCCTTTATTCGGCCCAAGTTCCCTCGATTCCGGGCACGAGTCCGGATGTGGCCCCTTTCTTGAATGGCTTGGTGCGGGGGCTGGTGGCCCTGTTGGTGGGCTGGCTGTTGGCTATTTTGGTGGCCAGCGTGGTGCGCCACCTCCTCAGTCGATTGGATGTGGGGCGGCGGCTATCGGGTTGGCTGTCGGGTCAGTCGGCTAACGATGCCACCCTTGTCCCGATCGAAAACTGGGCCGGGGCGATCGCCTTTTGGACGATCATGCTCTTTGCCATTTTGGTTTTCCTGGATGCGGTCGGCTTGCAGGCGGCTTCAACTCCCCTTCAGCGCTTTTTAGGGGAAATTTTGGGCTATGCCCCTCGCATTTTTAGCGCCCTGGTTCTCACAGCGCTGGCTTGGCTCGTGGCCACGGTGGTGAAACTGCTGCTCACCCGAGGGCTACAGCGCTTTTCCCTAGACGATCGCTTGGCGAGTCAAATGGGCGGCAGCAGTCCTATTCTGCTGAATGAAACCCTCGGCAATATCCTCTACTGGCTGATTCTGCTGCTGTTCCTGCCCTTTGTGCTGGATGCCTTGGCCTTGCAAGGGCCGCTGGAGCCAATTCAGGGGGCTGTGGCGCAGGTGCTAGAAGCGCTGCCGCGAATCTTTAAGGCGGTGCTGGTGGGGGCGATCGGTTGGTTCGTTGCTCGATTGGTGCGGGTGGTGTTGACCAACTTCCTAGGATCGGCAGGGGTCGATCGCCTCGGCTACCGCATTGGCCTCAGCGGATTGGCAGGAACCCAAAGCCTGTCTTGGATTGCGGGAACCATTGCCTACACGGTGATTTTGATCGTCACGGCCATTTCGGTCTTGCAAGAGCTGCAAATCCAGGCCATTTCGGAACCCGCCGTGGCCATGCTGAATGAGATTTTGCTGGCAATTCCGTATATTCTGCGGGCCGTGATTATCCTGGCGATCGCCTATGCGATCGGGCGGTTTGTGGCCAATTTGGTCAGCAATTTCCTGAGTGGCGTGGGCTTCAACAACATGCCCCTCGCCTTAGGGCTGCCCATGACCGTGGGGGCTAAGTCTCCTTCGGATATTGCCGGGATCATCACCCTGGTGGGCATCATGCTGTTTGCCGCGATCGCCGCGATCGACAGCCTGAAAGTGCCGGAACTGACAGCCCTCGTTGCGGGGCTAACCACCATCCTCGGTCAAGTGCTCGTTGGGGCCTTGATTTTTGCCGTGGGCCTGTACCTGGCTAACTTGGCTTACCGGGTGATTGCCATGCCCGGCTCTCGCCAAGCCACCCTGCTGGCTCAAGTGGCCCGCTTGGCGATCATTGTGTTGGTGGGGGCCATGGCGCTGCAACAGATGGGAATTGCTCCGGATATTGTGAACTTGGCCTTTGGTTTGATCTTGGGCGCAGTGGCCGTGGCCAGCGCGATCGCTTTCGGTTTGGGCGGCCGTGACGTGGCCAGCGAGCAACTCCGCGAATGGATCAATAACCTCAAGCGCTAACTTTCGTGCGATTAGTGCGATTTCCAGCGCGATCGCCAACGCCAAAGGTTGTTAGCCAATTCCCAATGTGCTGATCCTGGCGTTGGGAAATGATCAAAAACAAAGACAAGGGGTTTAAACCCCTTGTCCGGATCCCTGACCTAAGCCTCTGGTCTGCTGCCTGGGTCTCTTCTCAGTGTTTGAGAAAACCCTTGAAGAAGAGCTGCTAAAAAAAGCTGCTAAAAAAAGCTGCGGTTGCGTTGCAATTGCTGGGGAAACGGCAGATTTCGGGACTCATGAAAATCCGCTTGTACCTTAGCTGTTAACCGGCGAGACACCTGGCGGACAATTTGCCCCAGCAGTCGATCGCCCGTTCTTTGAATCAATCCCTGGGGCAAAACCCGAATAAAGCGTGGAAACCACACATCCACATTCAAATCCAGCGTCCAGGTGACGTGGGTATTCACGGCTTGCTCGGCCGCTTCATCGGGATTGTCCACCGCCACCAGTTTCATGGCGGCTTGGAAGTCTACGGCGTAGCCCGGTGGGTCATAGTCGGGCACGGGTACAGTGCGGATGCCATAAATGCCCTGTTCCGGCGGTAGGAGTTCGAGACCCACTTTCGGTTCCACGTAATAGTCAAATGCGCCAAAATGCCCGATCGTGATGGCATAGCTGTTTTGGTCGATCGGGTTGACCTGCATTGGATGAGCACAGCGGTGAAACCACTCCTGATGCCCATCGAGGTAGTTGGCAAAGGTTTCCGGGGCGGCGGCGATTTCCATGTAGTCCTCAAAGCGGTTATAGAACCGCATGGGCCCATCGCTGTCATCTTCGGCATCGGAGTCCGGTTGGGCGCTTTGAGCACCCTTCTGAGCGTCATTCTGGAAACCGTCTGGATTGCTACTTTGAACGGTCTGTTGCGGGTTGTGAATATTGATTGACGGGTCTTGCGCCTCAAGGGCCGCATCGTCCAATCGCCCCTCATTGGGATCGGATTCCGGTGACCAGTCAGGGGTAGAACGCATAGCCATGCAACATCAACACCTTGGAGACTATAGCCTGCTCGATCGCCCAACGTCCTGGCCTAGGGAACCAATTTGCCCCAGGTAGCTGGGCCCACCACCCCATCGGCTGCCAATCCTTGGGCTTTTTGGTAGGCCAGCACTGCGCTAACCGTCGCGTCGCTATATAAACCCGTGGGCGGAATATTCAATCGGAATTGTAAATAGCGCACCGCCGGGCCATAGCCGTGATTGGGTCGCAACACAACGCGATCGACCGTGATCGACGTGATCGCCTCCCACATGGCGCGATTGCTGGCTTCTGTTTCCGCTGGCGAAATGGCAAAGATGGTTTTGAGGCGTTGTCTCGCTTGGTTGGTTTGGGGCCCCAGCTTGCCATCGGTGGCCAAGGGCTGGCTCGTGGGCGTGGCGTAAACTTGCAACCGGTTAAGGGCCTGCTGCAATTTCACAATTTCTGGATCGCTAGGGGCCGGGGGCGGCGTGGTGGCCGTTTGGCCGCCGGTCACGCCCGCCACGATCGCCCGCGCCATTTTGTCTGGGTCAAACCGCTTCATATCATCAGCAGAATCCACAAAGCAGCATTCCACCAAAATGCTGGGCATATCTGTATGGGCTAGCACGTAGAAGTTGCCCTCTTTGATGCCACGGTTGACATAGCCCAGCTTCAGAATTTCCGTGAGCACGGGTTGGGCAAATTTCTTCCCAGAATTGCTGGCGTACCAAACTTCAGAACCGCTGGTGCGGCCGTTATAGCTGTTGAAGTGGATGGAGACAAATAAATCCACATTGTTGGCATTGGCGGCGGAACAACGCTTGGAGAGCGAGTCCATGACGCTGGAGGCACTTTTGGGGGTGCAGTTCACCACCTGATGACCCAAGGCTTGCAGTTGGCTGATCACCCTTGTGCCGACGGCGATCGTGAGGTCGTCCTCTTTTTTAATGCCCACTGCGCCAGTGTCGGGGGCCGCGTTGTGGCCCATGTCAATGCCATATTTCATTGAATCCAGTCTCCTCGGGTCTCTCAGGCTGCTAATCAGTCTAGCCGTTGCACTGAGATGGCGGCGACTGGGCGATCGCCCCTAGGCGGTTGTCTGGCGGGGGGGGTGATCGCCCCCCAATTTGAACATCACTCGCCGCTGGGAGGATGCTGTTCCAAGGCGAGCTTGAGATAGCGTCCCGTGTGGGAAACCGGATTCACGGCCACCTGTTCCGGTGTGCCGGTGGCGATGATTTGCCCACCCCGATCGCCCCCTTCGGGTCCCAGATCAATCACCCAATCGGCGCACCGGATAAAGTCCAAGTTGTGCTCGATCGCCAGTACCGTGTTGCCCTTATCCACCAGTCGTTGCACCACATCCAGCAGCTTATGCACGTCATAGAACGAAAGGCCCGTGGTCGGTTCGTCGATCAGATACAGGGTTTTGCCCGTGGCTCGGCGGGATAGTTCCGTGGCCAGCTTCACCCGCTGGGCTTCGCCGCCGGAGAGGGTGGGGGCCGGTTGACCGAGCTTGATGTAACCCAGGCCCACATCGGAGAGGGTTTGCAGGCGACTGACGGCTTTCGGCACGTTTTGGAACACCTCCAGCGCCTCATCGATCGTCATTTCCAGCACGTCGGCGATCGAGTAACCCTTATATTTCACCTGGAGCGTTTCCCGGTTGTAGCGCTTGCCTTTGCACACCTCGCACTGCACATAGACATCGGGCAAGAAATGCATTTCGATCGTGTTCACGCCCTGGCCGCCACAGGCCTCGCAGCGGCCGCCCTTGACGTTAAAGGAAAATTGACCAGCTTTGTAACCGCGCGCTTTGGCCTCGATCGTCTGGGTGAACACGTCGCGGATGATGTCGAACGCGCCCGTATAGGTGGCG
Organism: Limnothrix redekei LRLZ20PSL1; assembly: GCF_043235035.1. Classification (NCBI taxonomy): domain Bacteria; kingdom Bacillati; phylum Cyanobacteriota; class Cyanophyceae; order Pseudanabaenales; family Pseudanabaenaceae; genus Limnothrix; species Limnothrix redekei. Next base: position 24,604 of record NZ_JAZAQF010000050.1, read on the forward strand.
GGGTTGGAGCGGGGCGTGCGGCCGATCGGGGATTGGTCGATCGCGATCGCCTTGTCGATATGTTGCAGACCGCGAATGTCGCCCAAATCCGCCGGAAACGGAATCTTGTGACCCAGGTGGTGATAGAGCGCAGGCAACAGCAGCTCATTCACCAAGGTGGATTTGCCGGAACCAGATACCCCCGTCACGCAAACAAATTTGCCTAGGGGCACTTCCACACTCACGTGCTGCAAATTATTGCGGTAGGCATCCAAAATTTTCAGACTTAGGCCATTACCCGATCGACGCTCGGCCGGGGTGCAAATTTGCCGCCGACCGGACAGATAGGCCCCCGTTAAGGAGGTTTCCGCCTTCAGCAAATCCGCCAGGGAACCTTGGGCCACAATTTCGCCCCCATGGATGCCCGCGCCGGGGCCAATATCCACCAGGTGATCCGCAGCTCGAATCGTGTCTTCATCGTGCTCCACCACAATCAGCGTGTTGCCCAAGTCCCGCAACCGGGTGAGGGTGGCCAACAGCCGATCGTTATCCCGTTGGTGCAGACCAATGCTCGGTTCATCCAACACATAGAGCACCCCCGTCAAGCCTGCGCCAATTTGGGTGGCCAGGCGGATCCGCTGGGCTTCGCCGCCGGAAAGGGTCGCCGCCGATCGATCCAAGGTCAAATAATCCAACCCCACATCAATCAAAAACTTCAACCGCGATTCCACCTCCTTCAGCGCCAAGGCCCCGATCGCCTGTTGCCGTTCTGAAAGGAGCGATCGGCCATCAACGCTGCCCGTGAGTTGTTGCACCCGCGCCAAGGCTTCCCGTACCGACACATTGGTTAAATCAATAATTCGGTAGGGGCCCAAACGCACGGCCAGCGCCTCCGGTTTCAACCGTTGACCCTGGCAAACCTCGCAGGCTTGATCTACTAAATATTGCTCTAGCTTTTGTTTGTATTGATCAGAGGTGGATTCACGATATTGTCGATCCAAAATCGGCAAGATTCCTTCATATTTCCGGTGATAGCCTTGGCGTTCTCGGAATCGGGAATCCGTTTCAATCCAAATCGGTTTATCCGTGCCGTACAACAAGATCTGTTGCTGTTCTTCGCTGAGTTGGTTCCAAGGCGTTTGAATTTCAAACCCAAAGGCCTGCCCCACACTGTGCAGCAAGGATAGGTAATAGGTACTGTCCTTGTCAGACCAAGGGGCCACCGCTGCATAGACCGGCAACTTGGGATCAGGAATCACCAACTCTGGGGAAAAGGTGCGTAAAAATCCCAATCCATGACAAGCGGGACAAGCTCCATAGGGCGAATTAAACGAAAAGAGTCGCGGCGACAATTCCTCCATCACCGCACCATGTTCAGGGCAAGCGAAATTCTCAGAAAAAACCAAAGATTGGGGCAATTCTATTTCCGTTTCGGAATTAGCCGCCCCCCCATTGGTCGAATCCGCAGCCGTTGCGCCATTGGCTCCGGAATTCGTCGCATGGGCAGCGGGCAAAATATCCACCACAGCCACCCCGCCCGCATGTTTGAGACAAGTTTGCAAGGAGTCCACTAGGCGCTCTTGGATGCCTTCTTTTTTAATCAGGCGATCGACCACAATTTCAATGTCGTGAAATTTGTTTTTATCCAGCTCGATCGCATCGCTCAGTTCGCGTACTTCCCCATCAATTCGCACCCGCGCAAAGCCTTCAGATACCAAACTCGATAGCAATTTTTTGTGGGTTCCTTTTTTGCCGCGCACCACCGGGGCCAAAATCTGAAACCGAGTGCGATCGGGTAGTTCCATCACCCGATCGCACATTTGATCGATCGCTTGGGGTGCAATTCCCCGATCGCAAACGGGACAATGGGGTTCACCGGCCCGCCCATAGAGCAACCGCAAATAATCATAAATTTCCGTCACTGTGCCCACGGTCGATCGGGGGTTGTGGCTGGTGGATTTTTGGTCGATCGAAATCGCCGGACTTAGCCCCTCGATCGCGTCCACATCGGGCTTATCCACCTGTCCCAAAAACTGCCTTGCATAGGCGCTCAGGGACTCCACATAGCGCCGCTGGCCCTCTGCAAAAATCGTGTCAAACGCCAACGAAGATTTTCCCGATCCCGACACCCCCGTAAACACAATTAATTGGTTGCGAGGCAGCTCCAAATCAAGATTTTTCAGGTTGTGTTGCCTTGCGCCGCGCACATGGATCCGCTCGCGGACTTCGGGAGACTGCGGCTGGCGATCGGGATGGGGACGGGAATTAGCAGAACTAGCCATGGGGGCAACCACCGCAACAAACGCCAGCAAATCGAAAATAGCGCTCTTTATCCTAGCGTTCGATCGGGGCGGGCGGCGGCGCGGCTGAGACCGAAACGGTAGGATGGAAAGTGACGGGGCGATCGACTCAAGCCAATTTGCCCCAGTTCCCCGGCAAGGAGATTGTGCCCATGATCGCCCAACTGGACAAGCACCCCCAAAGCCTCGTTGTCTACAGTCCGGAAGCCTATCTCGATCGGGAAGTCAGCAGCGATCAGCGTCACGAATACCGAGATGGAGTCATCATCCCCATGACTGGCGGCCCCCCCCAACACAATCGCATTAGTGGATTGTTCTACGCACGCCTACTATTTGCACTGCTCAATCGTCCCTATGAAATCTTTCATACGGATCAGCGGCTGTGGATTCCTGAGCGGCGGATGTATACCTATCCCGATGTGATGGTGTTGCCCAAGCCGATCGAACTGCAAGCGGGTCGCAAAGATACGGTAACGAATCCCTTGCTGATTGCAGAAGTGTTGTCCAAATCCACTCGCAACTATGATGGGGGCGAAAAGTTTGCCGCCTATCGCACCATTCCCAGCTTTCAGGAATATCTCCTAATTGACCAATACGAAATGCGTGTGGAGCAATTCATCAAATTAGAAGATTGTGAATGGCGATTTTTGGAATATCGCAAGCCCGAATCCACCCTTCAGCTCAAAACCGTTGAATTAACTTTGCAATTAACTGATCTTTATAGCAATATTGATTTTTCGGAAATGGATTCATCGACTGATGAGCTGGCGATGGATCAGCCTGAAGATCAACAGAATATTTGAAACGTCAAAATCGAGAGGCTGCGGATCTTAACAATTGATGCGGACAAAATGCTTAAGCAGCTTGCGCCGCAATCGTCTTTACTTTGTTAGTCCCCAAAGATCCTTTTCAGATACCTTCGTAAGCCCTAAGATTCAATTGAAAACCAAATTAACAGGTATGATTCAAAAATTCCAGCACAATACCGCTCAAAAGCCAAGTGAGCAGTCCAAAACTCAGCCCAAAATCTTGAATAATAGGCTCATCAATCGTGGAGCTTGGCTAGGTTCTGGAGCGATCGCGATCGGGCTAATTCTGATGGCTAATCCTTTGCGGGCCCAGCTCCCCAGCAACAGCAATGATCCGAATAATGCGCCCGATCGACAGCCAACTATGGCCTTGATTTTGGAAAATCGCACTAAAGATGCTTTTATTCGGCGGTTTGTGATCCGAGAACGGCGCAATCGTCCTGGAACCGATTTATTAGCAGATTCCATTGGCATTTATCCCAACGAAGCTCGCCTCATGACCGGCAATTATCCGCGTCGGCTTTTGAGTTGTGTGGAGGTGGTTCCCGTCGGAGGGGGCGAGCCAGTTCGCCACGTTGATATGGGACGGGTGCAAATTGCGGGCAGTCGGATTCGGTTCAGCATTGAAGGAAATTGGAAGGAACCACCCTTTGCACCGGGCCCTTGTCCCTAGGGAATGTCCGAAAAATTCTAGCCTTGCAAACAGTCCTGGAAAGATCTTGAATGCTATGAATTCTTGCTACCCAATTTTGCAAAATTGCCAGCGTGAACGTGTGAGCGATGGTGCGATCGTTCCTGTTTTGGATGGGTGCGATCGGGCAGCTAAAATTCTGTTTATCGCTCTGCCCCAATTGGGGGATTTTGACAGTTTGGAATATGCCTGGTGGTTGCGTCGGGAGGCCGATCGCCTGCGTGATCACGAAATTGTGCTGCGGGCTGTGGGGATTGGCGATCGCTCCTCGGGGGAAAAGTTTTGCGATTACACGGGGTTTCCCGCCGAAGCGCTGTCGATCGATCCCACGGCGGATCTCCATCGAGAATTGGGGTTATATGGCGGCCTGACCCGATCGTGGCTGGGTTTGCGATCGGGCCAAAGCGCTTGGGTAAATTTGATGTTGATGTGTGCGGGGCTGGGCAGTCCGGGCACGTTGGCGGAGGTGTTTCGGGGTTACCGGGGCGATCGCGCCGCACCGCAGTTGATCGCTGACGACGAAACGATCGACACGAAATTACTGCCCCCGATGAAAGGTGAATTTTTTGCCCTGGCCGGCGGGCGCGGGTTTCAGCGTCCCTTTGAGCTGGCTACCTTGCGACTGCGAAATATGGTGGAAGTGTTGAGCCACTGGAATCGCTATGTTCCCGATGCTCAATACATGACCCAACGGGGGGGAACCTTTGTGTTCGATCGCGCCGGGACGTTGCTCTATGAACACCGCGATCGGGGAATTCTGGGCTTTGCCGCGAACATGGCTAATCCCTTGGCTTTCCTAGATCAGTTGGAACCGCCAAATTTGAACCCATCCCAGGCCGCGACGGTTGGCGACCCGGCTTAAGCGCCCATCACTTGGGCAGAGCATCGCGGGCGGCGATCGCATCGGGAACCCCCAAAGCGGCCGCGCGATCGAACGCTTCCCGGGCCTCAAAATTTCGCCCTTGCTTGGCCAACGCGCGACCTAATTTGAAATGGGCCATGCCCGTGTTGGGCTGCAACTCCACCAGCCGCCGGTAGCCAATAATCGCCACCAGCACATCGCCCGATTCCAAACTCAGATCCGCCAAAGCCTCTTGGGCTTCGTAGGAATCGCCATCGGCCGACACCGCCCGTTGATAGGCGGCGAGCGCTCCAGGAATATCGCCCTGTTCTCGCAGAATTTTGCCAATTTGCAGATGAACGGTCGGATTTCGCGGATTCAGTCGAGCCGCCTGGGCAAAAGCCGCCGTGGCCTCCGTGCTGTTGCCGGCCGCCAACCAGGCCACCCCGAGCGAAACATAGGTGCTGTCGCGGCGGGGGTTCAGCTTTTGGGCCGCTTGCAACGCCGTGATCGCCTGTTGCACTTCGCCGGTCTTCAGCAGGGTTAGCCCCACAAACTCCTGGGCGGTTGCATTCCGGGGATCCAGATTCAGAACTTGACGGTAGGCTTGCAGTGCGCCGCTGTAGTTGGCCTGGCGATAGAGCACGGCTCCTAGCCCCAAGTGGGCATTCAGGTGGCGCTCATCCAACTGCACCGCGCGGTAGTAGGCGGCTAAGGCTGGTTCCAAGTCGTTAGTGTTGGCGAAGCTGAACCCAAGGGCATAGAAAAATTCAGCATTGCGCGGATCAAGCACCGTTGCCTGTTGATAGGCCCGGGCCGCTTCTGCGAAGTTGCCGCGCATGGCTTGCACATAGCCAATGCCGGAATAGATGCGGGCGTTGTCTCGATCGAGCTGGGCTGCCCGTTCATAGATCACCAGGGCCGATTCCCAATCGCGCCGTTGCACAAACTGCTCGCCCCGCTCAATCAGATCCTGAAGTTGGGGATTGGTGCTGCTGTTGTTGGCTTGGGCCAGGGTGAGGGGACTGGCTTGGGCTAACTCGGGGGCCAGCCCGATCGCCCCGAACCAAACCAGTAACCCCAGTGATCGCCCAATCAGCCGACGGTGGCGGGGTTGAAACAGGGATTGAATGGCCATAGTTGCGGTTTCGATCCTTGCGTGATCGAGCGAGTGGAAGCGTTACAGGAGATCTCTTGCCAAAGATTTACTGCCAAAAATCTCTTGCCAAAGATTTCTTGCTGAAGATCTCTTGCCAAAAATCTCTTGCTGAAGATCTCTTGCCAAAAATCTCTTGCCAAAGATTTATGGCCATAAATCTCTTGCCGAAGATCTTAGGGCTTGCGGGGCCATCCCATCTGTGGACAGGGAACCAAAGACAAGGGGCTTCAGCCCCTTGCCACCCTGCTGGGGATCTACCCTTGGGCGATCGCCTGGCCCGCCGCAATCCGGGCGCGATCGAACCCGCGTTGGTTCAGGATCTGCCAAGTGGGAACCATCTCCGGCCCCTGCATCGCCCCCATCAGGGTGGCCCGCAGCGTCCGCATCACCTGACCTTTTTTCGTGCCCGTGGACTTCACCACCTGATTAATCAGCGCCATGGCCGCGTCGTGATCCAAGGGCTGGTCGGTCAAGCCCGCCGCCAGCGCTGCCAAAATCTCCGCGCCGCCGGCCTGGGCTAGTTGGGCCTTAGCTTCGTCGGTGTAGTCCACCGTTTCGCTAAAGAACAGCTTGGCCGCCTCGGGCGCTTGATCCAACCGGACGATCGCCGTGGCCAGCAGACCCGCCAAAGCCTCCAGCCAGGGGCGATCGGCTACGGGGTCGAAGCTGTAGCCCGCGCCTTGCCAGTAGGGAATCAGGCGATCGAGCAGCTCGGCCGGTGGCATCTTGTGCAGATATTGGGCGTTCAGCCAGTTCAGCTTGTCCCAATCGAACTTTGCGCCCGCCTTGTTCACGCGATCGATCTCAAACTGGGCGGCCGCTTGCTCCAGGGAAAATACCTCATCCATCCCTTCCGGCGGGGCCCAACCCAGCAGGGTCATATAGTTGGTGATCGCCTCGGATAGATAGCCCATGTTGCGGAATTCCGAGACCGACGTGGCCCCGTCCCGCTTCGAGAGCTTGCGCCCTTCCCGGTTCAGGATCAGCGGCGTGTGGGCAAATTCGGGAACCGTTGCGCCCAGGGCTTCGTAGAGCAAAATTTGCTTGGCAGTGTTGGCGATGTGGTCTTCACCCCGGATCACATGGGTGATTTGCATATCGATGTCATCAACCACCACGGCCAGGTTGTAGAGCGGTTGACCCACATCATCGATGCCGGCCGCGCGGGCCACCACCATGTCGCCACCCAGGTCAAAGCCTTTCCAGGTGACCGTGCCGCGTACCCGATCATTCCAGGCGATCGTCCGCTTGTCATCAATTTTGAAGCGGATCACCGGTTGGCGACCTTCGGCGATGAAGGCGGCTTCCTGCTCGGGGGTCAGGTTGCGGTGGCGGTTGTCGTAGCGGGGCGCTTCGTTGCGGGCTTTTTGGCCCTCGCGCAGTTGCTCCAGTTCTTCCGGGGTGGTGTAACAGCGGTAGGCCAAGCCCTTGTCGAGCAGGGTTTGGATCGCTTGCTTATAAAACTCATTGCGCTTGGACTGGTAGAACGGGCCTTCATCCCAGTTCATGCCCAGCCATTGCAGGCCTTCGAGAATGTTGGCTTCAAATTCGGGGCGCGATCGCTCGGTGTCGGTGTCTTCAATCCGCAGCACAAAGGTGCCACCCGTGCGACGAGCATAAAGCCAGTTAAAAACGGCGGTGCGGGCCGTGCCGATGTGGAGATTTCCGGTGGGGCTAGGAGCGAGGCGAACGCGAACGGACACGATGGTGTTGGGGGCTAAAGGATTGTCATAAAGCGGCTTTGATTGTAGCGGGTTGCGGCCCTGACGGGGGGCGATCGGGTGACTGCCCTGGCTCGATCGATTGCGATAGTTTGGAAAGGTGTTCGATCATGGAATCTAGAGGATCAACGGGAGATGAGTCCTATGAGCCAAGTTTGTCTGCCCAGCGAACCAACGATCCAATCAGTAGACCCAGCACCACCACAACCGGTTGTTCCTACTCAGCCCTATCGATTCACAGTGGCGGAATACCAGCGAATTTATGAGGCCGGTGCGCTCGCGCCGGACGCTCGCACGGAACTCATTGAAGGACTGATTGTCAAAATGTCGCCTATTGGATTTCGTCACCAATCCTGTGTCAGTCAACTAGCTGAGGTGTTTTTTGACCTATTGCGAAAACGGGCCACGCTCAATGTCCAATGTTCTTTGCAACTGACGGATTCACAGCCTCAGCCGGACTTGGCTATTCTGCGACGCGACCCGAAATTTTATAGAACTGGTCACCCCCAGACTAGCGATGTATTACTGCTGATTGAAGTGGCGGATAGCACGCTGAAATCTGATCGCGAGGTCAAAGGGCTGCTCTACGCGCGATCGGGCATTGGCGAGTTTTGGCTGGTGGATTTGGAGCACAAAAAACTCGAGGTCTATCGCGATCCGAGTCCCGAGGGCTATCAAACCAAATTCACCCTCACCGCTGCCGATCGCGCCGCTTGCTTGGCCTTTCCCGACGAATCGATCGCCCTGTCGGATCTTTTTGGCAACCCAGCAGAATCATCCGAATAATTCGAGATAACTCGAGATATTGGTTGCTTGCCATTCCGCCAATGATTTTGCTAATAATCCAGCGGTAAATCGTAGGATTCCAACAGCGCCCGATCGCCCAATAATTCCGCCGTGGGTCGATCTTCCCGGATCCGTCCATGGGACAAAATCAAGGCTCGATGGGTGGTTTTGCCAATCCATTGCAAGTCATGGGAAGCCACAATCAGCGATTGAATGGGCAAGGTGTCCAAAACCTGAGCGAGTGATCGTCGCCACCGAGGATCGAGGCCCGTGGTTGGCTCATCCAACACTAAAATGGCCGGCTCCAGGGCCAGCACGGCCGCCAAGGCCGCCAACCGCCGCTGCCCCCCCGAAAGTTCATGGGCCGATCGCCCTTCAAAGGCCAACAGATCAAAACGGGCTAGGAGTTCCCTGGCTTGGTTTTTGGCTTGGGCGATCGGGATGCCATAGTTCAGCGGCCCAAACATCACATCTTCCAAGATGGTCGGCATAAACAATTGGTCGTTGGCATCCTGGAAACAAAAGCCCAATCGGCGGCGAATGGTGGGCAAGGTGCGCGGTTCCACCCGGGTTCCCCCAATCCACACAGCGCCTCGGCTCGGCTGCTTCAGGCCAATCAGTTGCTCCAAGAGGGTGCTTTTGCCGCAACCGGTGGGCCCCAACAGGGCCACCCGATCGCCCGGCTCCAAAGCAAAGGAAATCCCCTGCAAAACTGGCGGCTGTTGGGGATAGGCAAATTGCAAATCTTGCACCAAAACGGCGGCCGACACTTCAGCGCGATCAAGCTCGCATTTAGAAAAAAGGGTCATGAAACTGTTGCGGCGGCCATGCGATCGAACTTTATCTTTGCTTGATCAACCTTAAGGGGATTGGGGCGGAAGCGCCAAACCAGCATCTGCTGGAATCGCCCCAATTGGGGGCAAGCCTGCGCCAAAGCCCTACGCAAAACCGTAGGAGCCAATCGCCAGACCAGCGGCCCCCACCGCCGCCCCCCACAACCACCAGCGATGGTGTGGCGGGCTGGGGTGCAACAGGGGCAAGGCTCCCCCATAGCCCCGAACCACCATGGCCGCGTAGACCCGCTCAGCGCGATCGAGACTGCGCAAATACAAAGAGCCAATGGTGGCGGCGCTGACATAGCGCAACCAACTGCCCGGCCCCGACAGCCCCCGACAGGCGGCCGCCCGCTGCATCCGTTGCACTTCGTCAATTACAATTTCCAGGTATTGACCCGCCAAGAGGGCCGTTTCTCGCAAAGCGGCCGGCAGCGGCAAACTTTTCAAGGCGATCGCCAAGCTATGGGGCGGCAGGGTCAACAACACCCCATTCATCAGCAACAGGCAAACCAGCGATCGTGCCATCAGAAAGCTGGCCCGTTCCCAACCGTGGGGCAAGGCCGCCAGGCTCAGAAACACCAGTTCCGCCCCCAACAGACCCAGGAGCGATCGCGCCGGAACCCGCAACCAGAAAACCCAGGCGATCGCCAAACTGCCATAGACCGCCAACGGGGCCCAAGCGCCCACCCGTAAGCAAGCAGCCCCCAATACCCAAATCAGAGCCAACCGCAACCGCAACACCACCAGGGCCGGGCCCGGAGTCGATCGCTCCGAACCCCATGTCGATCGGCGATTGGCATTCAGGCTGATTTCAATCACGACTCTTCAGCTCGCTTGGGTTGCACCAACTTGGCGATCCCGAAGGCTGCTCCAAAGGAAATCACACTGCCCAACAACCCCGTAATGGTTGTGCCCAAGGGCCCTAAGCCTTCAATGCCATAGTCCGCAAAGGGCGTAGGCACGGTAATTCGCACCTCTTCCGCAAGCCGAATAAAGCCCAAATCCTCCGCCACCTTTTCCAATCCGTCGGGCCAGGAAGATGCCACCAACGACAGCACCCCCGCCACCAACAACACGCCAATCACCGGCCCTTGCCACCGCTCCAAACGCGGCTTGGCTCCCGGCAGCAGGTCGGGGCGAGCCTTGGTCAAATAGCCAATGACACCAGCGGTGATGATCCCTTCGCCCAAGCCAATCAGAATATGAACTCCGGCCATGGCGGGCACGGCGAGCTGAAAGGCCGCCGTCCCGGATAACACCAACTCGATCGCACAGGCGATCGCCGCCACCACCACACTCAACCCCGCTGCAATTCCGGCCGCGAGTGGTAACCGTCGCTGAGATCCTCCGAGCAGGCGCTGAATCACCTGGGTCAAAATCCAGCCCGTCCAGACTCCGAAGACGGCCATATTCAGAATGTTGGCTCCCAGGGCCGTGATGCCGCCATCGGCAAACAACACTGCCTGAATCAGTAGGACTGTGGCGATCGAGAGGGTTCCCGCCCAGGGGTTCCCCGTCAATACGGCCGCCAGCGTTCCCCCCAGCAGGTGGCCGCTTGTGCCACCAGCGACGGGGAAGTTCACCATCTGAGCTGCAAAGATGAAAGCCGTGGTTAGCCCCAAAATTGGCCCCTGCTTGAGGCCATAGGTCGATCGGGTTCGCGCCAAAGACAGGGCGATCGCCCCGATTGTGGCCGCCGATGTGACCGTTGCCACAGGCACCGAAACAAAACCGTCAGGAATATGCATGAAACCAGCCAGCGTTAATCACACAACAGATTGCCATTCCAAAAAAACAAGTTCAGCCCCAAAAAACAATCCCTACCGAGGGGATATGAATTGCCTGATGAAGTGATTGGGTTGCTGCCCTTGGAGTTCTCAAATACCCATCTTCCGAAATTGCCCAATTTGCTTTCCAAAGTGATGCAGAAATCAGCCGAAAGCCATCTGCCAATTCAATTTTTCCTGACCAAGCCTATTCCTTCCCGTGATTGATTTCTAAGCAAAATCGTCCTTCTGCTAAGAAAATGAAGCGTTTGGAGGATGCTCAATGCATTGGATTGAGTCTTGATTGAGGTTACCTAGCGTGAAGTGATCTGGGTTTAGATTTTTTCGCAATGCCGCTTCAGGATTGCCACCGATCCAGAATGATGGATCGCATCCCTATCATGGCCCAGATTTTTCAAACCCCTCAAGAATTAACAATCTCTTAAAAGCCGATGAATCATGCCATTGGCTTGGCTGCCATAGCCACCGCCAAATAGATTAAAGTGATTCAAGATATGGTAAAGATTGTAAAGATCTTTGCGAATTTCATAACCTGATTCCAGGGGATTCACTTCACCATAACCTTGATAAAAGCTGTTGGGAAAACCGCCAAATAATTCAGTCATGGCCAAATCTGCCTCCCGATCGCCCCAATAGGTTGCCGGGTCAAAGATCACGGGTGTGCCGTCCACCATCACCGCCGCATTACCCGACCACAAATCCCCATGGAGCAAGGCGGGTTGGGGGCGATGTCCCTTCAGCAAGCTGGGAATGGCGGCCAGCAGGCGATCGGCCTCGGAGAAATGGCCGCCACGCCGTTGGGCCAACTGCAACTGAAACCCAATGCGCCGCTCTGTCCAAAAGGTGACCCAATCATCGGCCCAATCGTTGGGTTGGGGGGTGGAGCCGATCGTGTTGCCTCGCCACCACCCAAAAGCCCGCTGCCCGGAGGCCGGCTGCCAACGGTGTAACTGCGCTAAATTTCGCCCCAATTGGGCCCAGGCTTCATGGTTGCCACGGCCCAACTCCAGCCACTCCAAAACCAAATAGGCGCGATCGCCCGCTTGGCCACAGCAAAGGGGTTGGGGCACTTTAATGGCTTGGGCGGCGGCTAGGTCTCGGAGGGCGGCGGCTTCGGCCGCGAACATTTCCAGACCGCTGGCCTGATTCAGCTTGACAAAGTAAACGGGAGCGTTGGCAGCGTCGCCAAAACTCAGGCGATAGGTTTGGTTAATGCAGCCACCACCGACCGATCGGGCCGTGGGCGACTCCGCTGAACCACCGCCCTGTTCCCGAACGGCTCGGGCGATCGTTGCCCATAGTGCTGACAGGTTTCCCATCACAATGACCTAATTTAACGACTCAATCTTTAATGACCCAATTTGTAGTGCGTCGCTTGATTTGTAATTTGCAATTCTTGCGGGATTCAACCATTGTTTAAATAGCATTCAAATCAATAGCATTCAAACGAAATTGAGAGCGGGCTGTGCTGGATCTGGTAAAGCTTTCAAAACAAATGCAGGGCATGGGCCAACAGCTCACCCAGGAGTCGCGGGCGGCGCGCCAACGGTTGACGATCGCCCAAGAATTGCTGGCTCAAGTGCAACCGGAACAGGACTATTGGGTGGGACAGCTTCACCAATGGCGCGATCGCCTGGAGTTTGTGGCGGCCGAGCCGATCGAACCCTTGGACAAGCGCGAACCCATTGGCCCCGCCCCGATCGCCCACAGTTTGATCGCCACCGATGGTTCCCAAATTGCCCCCAGCCACCACGAAATCGCCTACTGCTATTTGATCAATACTGGGCGCGTGGCCCTGCACTACGGCCAAAAGCGCTATCCCATGCTAGATAGTTTGCCGGAAATTTTTTACAAACCCGAAGACCTCTACATTTCCCGCCAGTGGGGAATCAGCACTGAAGATTGGATGGGCCATCGGCGCACCGTGGCCGAGGCTGAGGCCCTGGCGGATTTGGGCACAGACTTAGCCCACAGCATTACCACTGGCAACAGCAAGGACGCACCGCCCACGCTGGCCATGGTGGATGGCTCGCTGATCTATTGGTTTCTCGATCGAATGCCGAGCACAGCGGTCGATCGGATTTTGCCGCCGATCTTGGCCGCCTGGGAACGGTTGCGGTTATCGGGCATTCCCCTGGTCAGCTATCTAAGTGCTCCCCGCAGTGGCGAGGCGGCTAACTTTTTCCGGCTCAAAACCTGCAACCAAATCACGCCCGATTGCAAAACCCACTGTCCTGGGCGAGCTGATGAGGCCCCTTGCAACCGGCTCAAGCCGCTGCGGGATGCGGCCCTGTGGTCGGTGTTGCTGGAGTCGGGGGAGCGGGGGCCCCTGTGGCGATCGAACGCTCGTGTACTGGAGGACTATGGCCGCCACCGAATCTATTTCTGTTACCTGCATGTGGGAACCGAGGTGGCGCGGGTCGAAATGCCGGAGTGGGTGGCGACCGATCGCGCCTTGTTGAACCAGTCCTTGAGTTTGATTCTCAGTCAAGTGCAAAAGGGCTATGGTTACCCGATCGCCCTGGCTGAGGCCCACAACCAAGCGGTGGTGCGTGGGAGCGATCGCAGCCGGTTTTTCTCGTTGCTGGAGCGAGAAATGGTGAAAGCCGGCCTCAGCAACATTGGTACTTCCTACAAAGAAGCCCGCAAGCGCAACAGCATCGCCTGAGGAATCCAAGAATGATCCAAGAACAAGCCAAGGCTGTTGTTCCTTGGCCATCGATCAATCAATCTCTCTGGCGTTCTGGATTTGGCGATCTCTGGATTTGGCGATTTGTTGATTAACCCTCATCCTTCTGGATTGCCAGGGAAAATCCGGAACCGCTTGGGGCATTTTTTGAAGGGGCCGGGCGATCGGGCGGGGACGGAATTGCCCAACCGCGCTGGCACGGGGATCGATCGCCGCGCCAATTGGGCGAGTGGAATAGGGGAACTGTGGCGATCGCACCACTGGCCAAGGGCTTCCGGAATTTGGCAATTGCTCAGGGAATCTGAACCCAAGAGACGAGATTCAAATCCAATCGCTCCTTTCACACCCCATCAGAGACGACCTATGGCTATGCTGCGCCCCCAAGGTATCTACCAATCCCGTTCGGCTCAAACCATTCTGGCTCTGCTGTTGGCTCTGCCGATGGTGCAAGGTGTTGCAACTCCGCTGATGGCCGCTGAAGCGGTGCGAGCCGCCGGCCCCGAGCCGATCGCCAGCACCCTGCCCAGCAATGCCCGCATCTTGCATGTGAACCCTGCCATGGGCACGGACATGGCCCCCAGCGGTAGCCAGCGGGCCCCCTTCCGCACCATCGCCTACGCCCTCAGCCAAGCTCAGCCGGGTGATGTGGTGCAGTTGGCCCCGGGAACCTATAGCGCCGCCACGGGTGAAACGTTTCCGCTGATGGTTCCGGAAGGGGTGACTTTGCGAGGTGATGAAGCCGCCGAGGGCAAAAACACGGTCATTCAAGGGGGCGGTAGCTTCATTAGCCCCAGTTTTGCTCGCCAGAACGCGGCGGTGCGGGTGCAACGCAACACCGTGCTGAGTGGCATCACCGTCACCAATGGCAACACGCGCGGCACGGGCGTTTGGGTGGAGTCTGCAAACCCAGTGATTCGCCGCAGTGTGTTTAAGGGCAATCACCGCGATGGCATTTTTGTGACCGGGAACGCTGCACCGACGATTCAAAACTGCCTGTTCCATGAGAACAAGGGGAATGGCATTGCGCTGACGCGGGCGGCCGGTGGGGAAATTCGTGATAGCTGGTTCCAAGCAACGGGCTTTGGCCTGGCGATCGGGGGAACGGCCAATCCGTTGGTGGTGAACAACACGATCGTCAATAACCAGGATGGCGTGGTGATTTCTGACCAAGCGCGACCGGTGTTGCGCAATAACTCGATCGAAAACAACGGGCGGGATGGCATTGTGGCGATTTTGCGCGCTCGCCCCGATCTGGGAACCAGCACGGCTCCGGGCAACAACCGCATTATGGGGAATGGTCGCTTTGCGGTGAACAACGCCACGGGGAACACCTTCAGTGCGATCGGCAACCAAATGGGCCGCAGCCGTGTCTCTGGCCTCTAGGCGATCGCAGCAAGACCGTTGATGCACTGAATATCAGCTAATGCACTGAATATCAGCGTTCTGTGCTCAGGAGTTCTGCACTTAGCATTCGCTTTCGTTTCTTCCTTGCAACCGAACTGAGTCCGTAGCATGGCTGTTGAGGCTGGCTACGGACTTTTTGTATGAATTGTTATGGCGTGTCTTTGTGAAGTAACTGAACAAAATGAGTTGTTGCTAAAAACCGCTACTCATCCACTTGCCAGAGTTCTTTGGCGTAGTCTTGATCGAGACCCTTCTTGGGCCGCAAGACGAGAATCAGCTTACCCAGGAGCGATCGCTCGGGTTCCGCGTCAAACCATTCAAAGGCTAAGTTTTCGTCGCCGTCGGCCACCGCAAAAAAGGCATCATCCCGCCAAGTGCGATCGGCTCGATCGATCACCAGCATCACTGATTCCGGGCGATCATCCGGTAGGGCGGCCGGCAACTGTTCCGGCAAGGCCAACAGGGCGATCGGGTCTTCAGCATTGCGCAACACCTGCCAATTGGGCAGCGCCACCCAAGCCCCCTCACCCGAAAACCGCACCATGCCGAAGGGCCCTTCCGACTCAATCAGGGGCACCGCTCGCAAGGCCGCCACGGGCATTGGCAACTGGCCCGCCACCGCCAGCAGGCGCGGTTCCTCTTCGTCGGAATCAATCCGATAAACCGGCATTCGGGGGGCACTCTTGGGAGCCACCACCGTGAAGTCCATCAGCAGCTTTTCCAGTTGGGCCCGAGCTTCCGGCGTTTGGGCAAACCGCAACCCCTTGGCAATCAGGCGCGATCGACTTTGCAGATCCGCTTGCTGCCGGGCCGATCGCCAACATTGCCAGGCCAGCGCATCCCCCGGCAACTCCGCAAATCCTTCCGGCTGCTGTTTCAGGTAGGTCAATTCCTTGAAGGCCTTCACCACCTCGCGGGCCTCATCAAAATCCAACCCCCGCTCCACCACCAGGGCCGCCGTCGAAAGGCGATCGTCTTCGGACAAAACCCGCATTTCATACAAAATGTCGCTGCCCTTGCGCCCAAAGTGCTCTTGCACCGGCTCCGGCGCGTCCAGTTTCAGCAGGGTTTGGTAAACCTGGGCCCCCACAATGACTTGGTTTTGTTGGATCGGCTCAAAGCCCGTGTCTTCAAAGATTTTTTGGGGCCCCAGGCCGCTTTGTTGCAGCTTTTGGCAGGCTTGGCCCCACTCGACCCACGATCCTTCCTTGCGCCGCAGTTGCAACAACAGGCGGTCAACCTCCTCTGGAGCCAGACCTGCCTTGGCCGCTTGAAAGGGTTGGGAGGGGTTACGATGAAACGAGTCAGTCATTCTGGAAACCTACAAGACAAACCTGGCCTCCATGGGCCCGGTGGCGAGTGCCGGGCGGCAATGGACAGGGCGATCGCGCTGATGCCCATGCTAGGCCAATCGGGCGTATCAGCAGAACCAATCAGCCCCAGCCGATCGAAGACGGGGCCCGTTCTCGTACAACGATATACTAGGCACGGAAAGCCCGCTGAACATCTATGCCTAGCCTCTATCACTAGCGTATTTCGGGTGATTTTGAGCAATTTCTCTTGGAAATTTTGGCTCAATTTCCCCCACTGGCTTGCCGCGATCGCGCGGCCCGGCTTTCCTCCAGACCCGCTCATCGCGCTGAAGCTATGAACCAAGGAATCGACCTCCAAAGCAGCTTCGTGCAAGCGCTTGCCGACTTCGGACTGCCTGGCGATTTCGCCCGCGCCGTGTGGATTCCGCTGCCGCTGCTCCTGATGCTGATTACCGCCACCGTCGGCGTGCTCGTCGTCGTATGGCTTGAACGGAAAATTTCCGCCGCTGCCCAACAGCGGGTTGGTCCCGAATATGCGGGGCCCCTCGGCGTGTTGCAACCGGCCGCCGATGGTCTGAAATTGCTATTTAAAGAAGACATCGTGCCGGCTAAGGCGGA
Organism: Limnothrix redekei LRLZ20PSL1; assembly: GCF_043235035.1. NCBI lineage: Bacteria > Bacillati > Cyanobacteriota > Cyanophyceae > Pseudanabaenales > Pseudanabaenaceae > Limnothrix > Limnothrix redekei. The sequence goes on from NZ_JAZAQF010000050.1 coordinate 41,537, forward strand.
TCCTTGGCTGTTCACGATCGGGCCGGCGCTGGTGGTGGTTCCCGTCTTTTTGTCTTACATCATTGTGCCCTTTGGCCAAAACGTGAACATCACCGACCTGGGGTTGGGGGTGTTCCTGTGGATTGCCCTCTCCAGCATTGCCCCGATCGGGCTGTTGATGTCGGGCTATTCATCCAACAATAAGTACTCCCTGCTGGGGGGCTTGCGGGCCGCTGCCCAATCGATTAGCTACGAAATTCCCCTGGCCTTGGCCGTGTTGGCGATCGTAATGATGTCCAACTCCCTGAGTACCGTGGACATCGTGGATCAGCAATCGGGCTACGGCATCCTGGGCTGGAACGTCTGGCGGCAACCGTTGGGCTTCCTCATCTTCTGGATCGCCGCCTTGGCGGAATGCGAACGCTTGCCCTTTGACTTGCCGGAAGCAGAAGAAGAATTGGTGGCCGGCTACCAAACCGAATATGCCGGGATGCGGTTTGCCCTGTTCTATTTGGGGTCTTACGTGAACCTCACCCTGTCGGCGCTGCTGGTGGCAGTGCTGTACCTGGGGGGGTGGGAATCGCCCGTCTCGATCGACTGGTTGGCCGGAACCCTGGGCTTGGATCTGAGTACCGCTTGGGTGCAAATCATCGCCGCCGCCCTTGGCATTGTGATGGTGCTGTTCAAGACCTATCTGCTGGTGTTCTTGGCGGTGTTGCTGCGCTGGACGGTTCCCCGGGTGCGGATTGACCAATTGCTGAACCTGGGTTGGAAGTTCCTGTTGCCGGTTGCTCTGGCTAACTTGCTGCTGACGGCGGCCCTGAAACTCAGCTTCCCGGCCTTTTTCGGCGGCTAACGGGGCCCAAAACCCCAGATCCGTCGTATTGCTTCGCCCTTTGCACCCGAACCGTTCAGAGATCCCCGAAGGGTTCGGATGGGGGCGATCGGGAAGCACCGCACAACAGCAAAACGCGCAACAGCGAAATGATCCGGCGGGCCCGCCGCCCGCCCCAAGGTTGGACTGACTGAACGCGAACCAACGTTTGTTACCCGCAATCTTGTTAACAGAGAGGCAAACACCATGCTGAACTTCCTCAAGAAAGTCAGCGACTATGCTGGCGAGGCAGTCCAAGCGGCCAAATACATCGGCCAAGGCCTGTCGGTGACGTTCGACCACATGCAGCGCCGCCCCGTGACGGTGCAATATCCCTACGAAAAGCTCGTGCCTTCGGAGCGTTACCGGGGTCGAATTCACTACGAATTTGACAAGTGCATTGCCTGCGAAGTTTGCGTGCGGGTTTGCCCAATTAACCTGCCCGTGGTGGACTACGAATTTAATAAAGCCACCAAGAAGAAAGAACTGAAGAGCTACAGCATTGATTTCGGGGTTTGCATTTTCTGCGGTAACTGCGTGGAATATTGCCCCACCAATTGCCTGTCGATGACGGAAGAATACGAACTGGCGAGTTTCGATCGCCACGATTTGAACTTCGACAGCGTGGCCCTGGGCCGCTTGCCCTACAAGGTGACGAACGATCCGATGGTTACGCCGCTGCGGGAATTTGCCTACTTGCCTTCTGGGGTGATTGATCCCCACGATTTGCCCGCCGGATCCCAACGGGCCGGCAGTCGCCCGGAAGAAATTCTGGCCACCCTGGAAAAGGACAAGCCCGACGCTTAAGCGGCGCGAGGCCCAGACAAGGGGCTTAAGCCCCTTGCCTCTTAACCCTGGGATAAGTCCAGCGATCGCGATTGAGAAGTAGGGAAATTACGGAGCGAAAGTAACGGTGAATTTAGGCGAAAGCGTACAACTGGGGTCATTCGCAATTTTGGCCCTGATGATGCTGGGTTCGGCCCTGGGTGTGGTGCTGGCTGGCAACATCGTCTATTCGGCCTTTTTGCTGGGGTTAACCTTCATCAGCATGGCCGGTCTATATTTGCTGCTGAATGCGGATTTCGTGGCGGCGGCACAAATTCTGGTCTATGTGGGTGCGGTGAACGTGCTGATCCTGTTTGGGGTGATGCTTGTGAACAAGCGCGAAGACTACGTACCGGCGGCCGGGGCCCTGCTGCGGCAGGTGGTGACGGCGCTGGTTTGTGCGGGGTTGTTTGCCCTGTTGGCGGCGGTGGTGCTGACCAGTCCTTGGCAGTTGGCCACGGATTTCCAAACGGTGGAATCCTCGATCGTCACCTTGGCCCAGCATTTCTTTAGCGATTATCTGTTGCCCTTTGAGGTGGCTTCGGTGTTGCTGCTGATGGCGATGATTGGGGCGATCGTCCTGGCGCGTCGCGATCTGCTGGTGGATGACCCAACCACGGGCCAACCGACGGAGACGGAATTGGCGTTGCCAGAGCGGCCGAAAGAATTGGCTGCCACCGATCGCTAGTTGCCCAGCCCCATGTTGCCCAGCCCCATTAGACAAGGGGCTGCCGACTGATCGCTAATCGATCGCGAGTTGCCCACTCAAACTAGACAAGGGGCTTTAGCCCCTTGCCCCAGCACTTCAAGGCAGTTTTCAGCAGGAGCAAGCAATGCAACTGGAATATTTTTTGCTATTAGCGGTGGCGCTATTTTGCACCGGAATTTTTGGCCTGGTCACCAGCCGAAATGCGATTCGGGTGTTGATGTCGATCGAGCTGATGCTCAACGCCGTAAATTTGAACCTGATGGCCTTTTCTAACTATCTCGATCCCCAAGGGATCAAGGGTCAGGTGTTCGCGGTGTTTGTGATTACGATCGCGGCGGCCGAAGCGGCTGTGGGTTTGGCAATCGTCCTGTCGATTTACCGCAACCGCGACACGATCGACATGGAGCAATTCAACCTTTTGAAGTGGTAAATCCAGTTGGATTGATCACGATTGGTAAGTATTTGCAAGTATTTTCAAGTATTTCAAGGGCTTTCCGATACTGGCAAATTTGCAAAGCAGCAGGGGCGCGATCGATTCGTGTCCCTGTTGTTGTTTGGAGCATAACCTCAGCAGAAATCTAGAACACCGGCCCCGATCGACGACGCAGCACCTCCAGCAGCGTTTGGAAATGCTCCGGTAAGGGCGCTTCCGTATCGATCCATTCGTAGTTCAAGGGATGCTGAAACCGTAGTCTCCAAGCATGGAGCGCCTGTCCCGGTAAATTAACCCCAATGCTGCGGCCCGAGCCATAGACCGGATCCCCCACGATCGGGTGGCCCAGTTCGGCACTGTGGACACGGATTTGGTGGGTGCGACCCGTTTGCAGCTCAAAGCGAATTAGGGTGTAGTTGCCCAAGCGTTCTTCAATGAACCAATGGGTGATCGCCTTGCGGCCGCCCTTTTCAACGGGGACGATCGCCTGTTTTTTGCGATCGACTGGATGCCGCCCGATCGGCAGATCCACCACCCCCCGATCGTCCCGAGGCGCGCCGTAGACAATCCCCAAATAGGTGCGTTGGGCCACCTTGTAGCGCAACTGGGCTTGTAGGTGTTGGTTCGCCAAGTCGGTTTTGGCAAACATAATTGCACCCGTGGTGTCCCGATCAAGCCGATGCACTACCCCCGGCCGCTGCACGCCATTAATCGACGGCATTTCCATCCCCGGTAGGGTTTTGCAGTGGGCCAAGAGCGCATTCACCATCGTGCCGTCCGGATGCCCCGGAGCCGGATGCACCACCATGCCCGCCGGTTTGTTAATCACAATCACCTGTGAGTCTTCATACAAAATATCCAGCGGAATCGCCTGGGGTTCCAAGCTCAGGGGTCGATCGGGCGGAATGGTCACCACAATGCGATCGCCCGATTTCACCTCCCCATGCTTGTTGGTGCAGGGCGCATCATTCACCTGCACCTGGCCCGCTTCAATCAGCTTTTGAAAGCGCGATCGAGACAAATTGGGCCACTGAGCCGCCAGAAAGCGATCGAGCCGCTCCGAGCGATCGGCCGTGCAGGCATAGATCGCCAAGTTGCTTTCGTCCTCCGCTTCCAGTTCCGTGAGATCCATCCCAGAATCTGCCGACGGATCGAGCGCTGGATCGAGCAATGGGTCTCGCGCTGGATTTCGTGATGGATCCAGGGGATTACCCTTTTCGTCCGTCCAAGGTTCACTCACCGGACTCGGAACGGGGGATGATGATTCTGATGGGTAGCCCAATGGTTCAACTCCACAGCGCGATCGCGCTTGGCATTTTACTGCAAACGGTTGATCAAACAGTTTGCGAATCTATTTCTGGGCGATGACCAGGCTATTACTGAACATGACGTTTAACTCAACTTCTGAGCCATTGCTAGGCCGTTACTGAGCCTGACGCTCAACTTAACTTTCAACCTGACTTTTTGAGATTTCCCATGCGCCGTTCTGCTAAATCTTTTTCTCTCAATCGATTGCTACGTTGGATTATTCGGGCCAGCTATCACGATCGGGAATTTTTGAAACTGGCCGATGGCATTGAAGGGATCATTTCTCGGGCCCTGTCCCTAGCCACGATCATGGTGATCATCGTGGCAACCGTGGATTTAATTTTGTTGCTTTCTGGGCAATTATTCCGATCGCCCCTGGGCTTTTTCAACTCATCCCTGCAAGAGATCTTCGGCTCACTGCTCAGTATCCTCATTGCCCTAGAAATTCTAGAAAACATCACCGCCTATTTGCGCAAACATGTGGTGCAAGTGGAGTTGGTGGTGGCGACTTCTCTCACCGCCGTCGCCCGAAAAATTATCATCCTGGATCTATCCAAAATTGACGGACTAGAGCTAATTGGGCTGGGTTTGGCCATCGTGGCCCTTTCCGCCAGCTATTGGCTCATTCGACAAGCCAACCAGCAACCGCCATCCATCAATCCTTATCATGCCGGCGATCACGATCCTGATGAATTCTTAGATGAACCAACAGATCGTCTACCAATCACAAATCGCCCCGCGTCGGCCGCCATGGTGGTAGACCAGATGGTTGCGGATCCGGTGACTCCCGACTTGGGCCCCGATGCACGGCCCGATCGCCCCGCAGGATCCTCCAGTCCGCCGCCGCCCCAGGCCTAGGGAGGCGTTCAAAAGGAGGCTTTCGATCGGTCGTGCTGGCCGCGAGCGATCGCCCACCGCGCTATCATCAATACGCATTAAATCCCTCGCTGAAAAACTCCGCGCCGATCGAGGCAGATCTTGCCCATCTCCCGACCCGGCGCGATCGACCCGACTCACCCGAACGCGCCCTGCCCATGTTTGACGCTCTTGCCGAACGCTTTGAATCCGCCTGGAAAAAACTTCGTGGCCAGGACAAAATTTCCAGTGCCAATATCCAAGACGCGCTCAAGGACGTGCGGCGGGCACTGCTAGAAGCCGACGTGAACTTGCAAGTGGTCAAGCAGTTCATTGCCGATGTGGAAACCCGGGCCCAAGGGGCTGAAGTGGTTTCCGGCGTGAACCCCGGCCAGCAGTTCATCAAGGTGGTTTACGACGAACTAGCCGCCTTGATGGGTGAAAGCAACGAACCCCTCACCCAAGCGGAAACGGCCCCCACGATCGTGCTGATGGCCGGCTTGCAAGGGGCCGGAAAAACCACCGCCACTGCCAAGCTGGCCCTACACCTGCGCAAGGAAAAGCGATCGACCCTGATGGTGGCCGCCGACGTGTACCGGCCCGCCGCGATCGACCAGCTCAAAACCCTCGGCAAACAAATCGACATCCCCGTTTTCGATCTGGGAGCCGAGATCAGCCCCGTGGAAATTGCCCGCCAAGGGGTCGAAAAAGCCAAGGCCGAAGGCTTTGACACCGTGTTGATTGACACCGCCGGTCGCCTGCAAATTGACGAGGCGATGATGGGCGAGCTGGTGCAAATCAAAGACACCGTGCAACCCCACGAAATCCTGTTGGTGGTGGATGCCATGATCGGTCAGGAAGCCGCCAACCTGACCAAAGCCTTTAATGATGCGGTGGGGATCACAGGCGCGATCCTGACCAAAATGGACGGCGACGCGCGGGGCGGGGCGGCCCTCTCGATTCGGCAAATTTCTGGCCAGCCGATCAAATTCATCGGAACCGGCGAGAAGGTCGAAGCCCTGCAACCCTTCTATCCCGATCGGATGGCCTCCCGCATTTTGGGCATGGGCGACGTGCTGACCCTGGTGGAAAAAGCCCAGGAAGCCGTGGACTTGTCCGACGCGGTCAAGATGCAGGAAAAAATCCTCACGGCCCAATTCGACTTTGACGACTTCCTGAAGCAAACCCGCTTAATGAAGAGCATGGGATCGCTCGCGGGTATGGTGAAGCTGATCCCCGGCTTGGGCGGCAAAATCAAGGCCGAACACCTGGAGGAAGGGGAAGCCCGACTCAAAGTGGCCGAATCAGCCATTAAATCCATGACCCTGGAAGAGCGCCGCAACCCGGATCTGTTGGCCAGCACCCCCAGCCGCCGCCGCCGGATTGCTCGCGGCTCCGGCCTCAAGGAAGAGGACGTGAGCAGCCTGGTGTCTGACTTCCAAAAGATGCGCACCCTAATGCAGCAGTTGGGATCGGGGCAAATGGGCTTCCCGGGCATGGGCGGCATGAACCCCTTTGGGGGCATGAATCCCTTTGGCGGCATGGGCGGCATGGGCGGCATGGGTGGCGGTAACCCCATGGGTCTGGGTAATCCGATGGGGCAAATGCCTGCACCGGGCTTCCGAGGCTATAACAATCCCAACGCGACCAAGAAGAAGAAAAAGCCCGGCAAGAAAAAGAAGGGGTTCTCGGATCTGTAGGCCTTGCCCGATCGGCCTAGGGCGATCGCCCCCCATTGCAACTGACCAAACCCCAACGGTGCTTACCTTCGGGGATGATTCGCAATTTGCTTGACATCCCCAATCAGAAAAATTAGCTTGGGGCTGTGGTTGCCGGCCAAAGCCGCTCGATTGCGCCTCAGTATTTCCAAACTTTTGAGAGACTAGGACGTTTTTATGCCTCGTCATCTGCCTGCGAAAGCGGATTCCGATCTGATTGATTTAACACCTGAAGAGGCAATCATTGCGATCGGGTTAATCACCATGATCGTTGATGAGTCCGTCGAAGACATCGAGGCCGAATTGCTGGCCGATGTTGCAGCGGAATTTGAACTGTTTGAAGACTATTCCGATGACGAACTCGTCGAGATCGTCGATAAAGTGGTTGCAGCGTCGGAAGCCTCCGATGCGCAGACCCTCCTGGGCAGTGCCTTGGCAGTGGTCACCCAAAATGAAGATTTGGCAGAAATTGCCCTAATCACTGCCATTCTGATTGTGGCCGCCGATGGCGAAGTCCCCGAATCAGAAGAAGACTACCTAAACGAGTTGCAAACGGCGCTGGGCGTTTCTGACGAGCGTGCCAACGAAATCGTCGAGGCTCTCTTCAGCGATGAAGAGGACTTTGAGGAAGACGAGGAGGAAGAGGAAGCCTAGGGATTGGTTCCCCTCAGCTAGCCTTCCAACTCATCTCAACCTCTGCCTAGCAACACTGGATGAACCGGGCCTGCTCTTCCCTCAGGGCAGGCCTTTTGCGATTTAGATGAAGGCAAAATTGATACCATCTGTCTGAATTTCGGGAAACCCGCCGGTTTGAAGGGTTTGCTCCAAGGGCGGTTCAGGAGATTTTAAAGAAAAATTGAGGAATTTTCCCAGTTACTCCACTTCATGGAAAACTGGTTTTCAGATAAAAAGGGGTCACCCAAATAAAGGCCCTTGTTCATTCAACCTGTGGGGATTTTGCCCCGTTAGGTACCAGCTCAATGGGGTTCAGCTCGTACTGTTTAAAGACCCTTCACCAATAGACTTCGCTCTCGGGCAAGCAGGGAATCATTCATATAAATCCCGCCCTCAATTTGAACAAGAGCGCTGCCCAGATGGGTGGCGCTCTTGTTTTGACTGAGATTTTGGAATTTAGCGATCTTCGATGATGGCCGCTCGATCGAGCAGCAGCAGATCCCGCAGGGCATCGGTGTCCAAATCTCCGAGCCAGGTTTCGCCGGTTCCCACAATCTGCTCCGCGAGGACTTTTTTGCTTTCGAGCAGGTCGTGAATTTTCTCTTCCAGTGTGCCGGTGCAGATGAATTTGTGAACCTGAACGTTGCGGGTTTGCCCAATCCGGAAAGCGCGATCGGTTGCTTGGTTTTCCACGGCGGGATTCCACCAGCGATCGAAGTGAAACACGTGGTTAGCCCGAGTCAGGTTCAAGCCCGTGCCGCCGGCTTTGAGGGACAGGATAAAGATGGGCGGTGATTGGGGATCGTTTTGAAAGCGTTCAACCATGGTGTCGCGCTGCTTTTGGGGAGTGCCACCATGCAGGAACAGCACGTCCCGTCCCAAATGCTGTTGCAGATAGGCGTGCATCCAATGGCCCCAACGGGCAAATTGGGTGAAAATCAAGGCCCGATCGCCCTCGGCCACCACTTCTTCGAGCATTTCGCCCAACCGCTGCAATTTGGGCGACTCGGTGGGAACCAGCTTCGGGGCCCGATCGCTCGGTTCCGGTTCCCCTTCGCCTCCCACCAGGGCGGGGTAGTTGCAGACCTGCTTCAGCTTCACCAACAGGGCCAAAATTTGCCCCCGTCGCTGGATCCCGTCGCTGGATTCGATCGCGGCCAGGGCTTCGTCCACCAAGGCTTGATAGCGTTCCGCTTGGCTGGCGGAAAGGCCACAGAACAGGTTGAATTCTTGCTTTTCGGGCAGGTCTTGAATGATGGTTTTGTCGGTTTTGAGGCGACGCAAAATAAAGGGCTGAACGAGCGATCGCAGGGTTTGCAGGGAAGCGCCATCTCCAAATCGCTCGATCGGGGTGGCAAACCGGCGCTGAAAGAAAGTCTGGGTTCCCAAATAGCCTGGATTCAGGAAGTCCATGATTGACCATAGTTCCGCTAGGCGATTTTCCACGGGAGTCCCGGTCAGGGCAATGCGGAAGGGCACGGGACGCGGTTCCTCGCTGCTGTCGTCGTCGGCAACGGCCGCCAAGCGCTTCACGGCTTGGGATTGCTTGGATTCCGCATTCTTAATGTTTTGGGCTTCGTCCAGCACAATGCCACACCAAGGCACGGCCTGGAGGGTCATTTCATCCCGAAACACCAGGGAATAGCTGATCAGCACCACGTCCAGGTCTTCGGCGGCCCGTGCCAGGGCCTTGCCCTTCAAGCGGCGATCGCCATGGTGCAGCAACACACGCAAATCGGGGGCAAATTTCGCCAATTCCCGTTGCCAGTTCCCCAGAACGGAGGTGGGACAAACCAGCAGGACGGGCCCAACTAGGGCCGCGCGATCGCGCAAATGCAACAGGAAGGCGATCGTGCTGGGGGTTTTACCCAAGCCCATGTCGTCCGCCAAACAGGCCCCCAGACCCCAACGCTCCAAAAAGGACAACCAGGCTACGCCGCGTTCTTGGTAAGGGCGCAGTTGACCTTGGAATTTCGGGGGCGTGATCACAGGTTCAATGGCCGCGCGATCGCCCAAGGCGTTCATTAACTCCGCCACTGTGCCCGAGGATTCAAATTGCACCACAGGCAACTTGTCGATCGTGGCGTTCTCTCCGGTCGTAATCCGCAGGGCCTCATCCAGCGTGAGGTTTAGGTTTCCCTGGCGCTTGGCCAAAAAGTCCCGGGCGGCACGTACTTCGTGCGGCCGTAGTTCCACCCACTCGCCCCCAATTTCCACTAGGGGCATGGTGTCGAGGTCTGTCTTCGCCAGCAGGGTTTCAAAGTCCTGGGCACTGAGGGCCCGATCGCCCAAGGACAGTTCCCAGCGGAAGTTCAGCAAATTGCGCAGACCCAAGTTGGGGCGATCGGTGGTGAGGGGATCGCCGGCCAGCAACCGCACCCCCAGGCGGTAACTGGTTTGATTCCGTAGGCTGGCGGGTAACAAGGCTCCTAAGCCGTTGTCTTGGAATCGTTGGGCATAGAGCCGCACGAATTGATAGGCTTCCACGGCCGATAGCTCGCAGCCGCTGGGCATCGGTAAATCCAAGGTGGCTTCCAGGGCAGGAAAGAGGCGCGCCGCCAGCCCTAAACCCCGCAACAGGGTTTCCTGGGGCCGATTCACCACCCGATCGCCCGATTGCAATCGCTCCACCGGGAATCGCCACACCTGTTGAGCTGGAATCCAAACCCCTGCTTGATCGATCGACTGGAGGCCATATTCCAAATACCAGCGATCGGCCGAGGGCTGGGGCGGGTGCAACCGGAACGCCGCACAGAACCCGGCAATGGTGGCCGGATCGATCGCCAGGGGGGTTAACCAAGTTTGCAAACTCCGCGCCAGGGGCACCAACTCCGCCAGGGCGCTTTGGCAAGTGCCATTGGCTTGGCCCAATGCGCTCAACCAATCGCGGGCCACGGGCGGCAACCCGATCGCAGTGGTCAGACCACCTCGGGCTGCTCCTCGCCCCCCCACACGCCGCTCACCGGGCAAGGGCAGCGTGGCCGCCGTCGCCCGCAGTCGGGCATCGACCATTTCGCCCAAAAAGTCCGACAGCAGCGCCGCAGGCACGGCCGGTAGTTGCATCGAAATGGGCTGAAACGTGGTGATCCGCACGGGGCCGCTAGAGCCTCGGAGCGATCGGGCATTGCTGGCCGTCGCCCGCTGCTCCACCGGTCGCTCCAGGGTTTGAAAAAATCGGCAACTACTGGGCATCTGTTGCGTAAAGTGCTCCAGGCGCGATCGATCCACTGCCCCTTCCAACAGCGGTTGCCAGCGCGATCGGGCAACCCCCTCCGCCGTCGGCGCAAGGGTGGGCACTGCCTTGGCCCGGGCCACCAAATCCAGCCCCCAGCGAGCCACATGGCTCCAAAAGCGCAAATCGCCCGCGATCGGCGTTTCATCGGCCGCCAAGGGCAATCCCTGCAACAAATCAGGCACCAGCGCCGCCGGAACCCAAAGCCCTTCCACCCACCAAAGATTAATTTCCAGGCGATCAAACTGTTCTGGCTCCACCGTCGCTCCCGCCAGCAGGGGAGTCCCGTTGCCGCGCAACGTGGGCAGCCCGATCGCCCGCCATTTGGCAGACCAATCCTTCAACCGCTCGATCGCCCCCGGCTTCAAGCAACCGCTTTCCACCAACGTGGGCAACCAAGCTTTCAATTCCTTTGCCGAGAGCGATCGGGGGTGATCCGGCACCTGCCACTGGGTCGGCGGCTTCCCAACCGTCGGTTTCCAGGCCTCTGCCCACAGAAACAAAGCCTGCTCTCCCAGTTGCCAGCTACCATGTAAAACCGCCATGAGCGCCTCATCACCCCCGACTTAACAGAACAAAATCGCCATCAGCCCATTGCCTAGCCCTCCCCGCTGAGCTGCAACAGGGAGTTCAAAACGTTAACGGAAAAGGCAGTGCTTAATTGTCGGATAAATTGGGGCCGATGCCGCATTTCGGGCGATCGGGAGTCATTCATTGGGCGATCGGGAGTCATTCATTGGGTGATCGGGTTAATTGCCCCCCACGACCCAACCCCTAACACACCCCACCGCGCGATCGCCCGGTTCACCACAGCCGTTGCAACCAGCGCCCTGGGAAACCAGAAAAATTCTTCTTGCGATTTGTAGCCATTTGGGCCAATGCTGCTATACTCTTTAAGCGCCTTTTGGGGCAAGCCGGTGTAGCTCAGTGGTAGAGCACTCGATTCGTAATCGAGCGGTCAGGGGTTCAAATCCCCTCACCGGCTTTCAGATGCCAGTTAGCGTTAGGTTTAAAGGGTCTTTTAGGCAGTAGCTTGAACTTGCCACTGTCCAAATTTTTGAGCTTTCAAGTTAGGGAAACCCCGCCCCGATCGCTCAATTAGAAACACAGAGGAGATGGACAGATTCAGCACAACGCCCATCTCCCCCGCAGCCATCATAATCGCGCAACCCGCGAATTAGACTGCCGCTGGCACTGGCGCTGGTTCATAGAGATACTCAAACCAGTTGCCATCCAAATCACGACCATAAAACGAAGCCGTGCCGTCTCGGTGTTCATGCACCTTCGTCACATAAACTCCCTTCGCTTGCAACTCCTCGTAAGCCGCTTCCATCTCAGCCCGTTGGTCAAAAATGAAGCCAAAGTGCGGCCCCGCTTGGTCATATTCTGGACTCAGCAACGCCAACCCATCTTCACCTGCCTTCAGGTAGGCCCAATCTCGATCTTGCCAGGCCACCTCCATCCCCAAGTCCCTGTAGAATTCCACGGCCTTGGCAATATCCTGAACACAGATCGCCACATGTCCTAAGCGTTTTAGTTGCATCGTTCTGTTACCCAAAATTTCTCAGTGAAAAACTTCTCGGTGAAATCACGCAAATCAGGCCGTCACTGTTCCATAACAGCCCATGACATCAGCATCAGGTTGATTTGACGCAGTGTTAATTTAGGGATGTTATTGAACAAATTTGGTAATTTTGAGGCTGAATTCATTGGAAAATCCGAGCCACCAAAACAAGGTTTGAATGACAGCCGCCTAGCATTTTGCTCTAGGATGGGATGGGTCGTACCAATGTACCAATTTCTCATGAGACCATTCTCCAAAATACTCAGTGACCGCGAGGAATTTTCCGGGGCTGTGCTTTTTCCCCTGAGGCTAACTAGCCGTCAGACAATTACCCTCAAGCGCTTGAATTTTTGGGAGACGATCTCCAGAATTGGTAGGGAACTGGTAACGGGTTCGGAATAAGACATCAGGGAGTGCAAAGATTGATTAGTCATTGGTTACCCACAAACCATCTGCCCAATTAAGCAGCGTTATTGGGTTGATAAAAACCATGAATAATTCAATCATTCAGCCTAAACAAGCCAAAATCGTCCAGAACGGGCTGAAATGATCTGGCTGAGGTTTAGGGCTGAAACTTGGGATTTGAACAGTGTTGTCGATGGCCTTCATGACTAACTCAGTCTTCTGCTTTGCCATCTACTGACTATTGTAGCGGCGATCGCTGGAGATGTTGTCAATCATGATCTACAACTCATTATGACTATGACAAAAATCAAGATCTGAACCATAGCGACATCAATCATAGCGAAATGAATGAATGAGTTGAGCAAGGTTGCTAAGCTTCGTGAGTCAGATTTCGCCAATTGAAAGAAATTGTGCCAATTGAAGGAAGTGGATCAGCCAAGGTAGGGCTAATTCACAGAGCTAATTTAAGGTTGTTCAGACTCATCCCCAGGGCAGGCTAGAAAATTCTGAGATGTTGTGAAATGATTATTGTTTGATAATTTCTGTTTGATAACCTCAGTGTCTTTATAAAAGTACTCACTAAAAAGCTTGCCGACGGGGTTTCCGTATTCACCAAGTTGGACATTGATCCCTCAGGGCCATGCCAGAAAACTTCCTCAAGGCCATGCCAGAAAACTTTCATGACTCGCAACTGCGTTCATTTCTATTGCTGGCCTATCGACAACAGGCAACGGGTTACCTGGGCGTGGAGGTGGATCGACATGGTTGGCAAATTTGGCTCTATCGGGGGCGGCTGGCCTGGTGTACGGGCAGTCGCCATCGGCTGCGACGGTTGCAGCGGGCGATCAAGCTGCGCACGGAGCCGCAGGCGCGCGAGGGATGGAATGGGTTGGTAGCAGCCACGAAGCAGAATTTGAGTGATCCCCTTTGGGAAGTGCGTTGCCTGGAGCAGGCGCTGGCGGAGGAGTTGTTGACGATCGAGCGGGCCCAAGCGATCGTGATGCAGGCGGCGATCGAGGTGTTTTTTGTGGTTGACCAAGCCTCAGCGCGTTTTCAGTGGACTGCCCAGCCGATCGATCCCATTCACGCTAACCTGCCTCTTTCCTCTGCCTTGATGGGCGAAGCCCTCACCCGTGCCTACAATCTGCAGCGCCATTGGCAACGATTGCCCTTCAATCCGCTGTGGGCCGATCGGGGCTGGATCTATCTCCCGGGCAATGAAACCGCCGCCGACACCTCCACCACCATGACCCTGGCTCCCCTGTTGGACGGTAAGCGCACCTTCTGGGACATTGTGGCCAAGCTGGATCCTAACTATGCCAACTTGGGGGGCGTACTTAAGGTGTTTCAGCTCCTCTGGCAACGCAAACAGCTAGCGGTGGTTGAGTTACCGGACTTGGAAATGAGCCACCAAGCGCCGCAGGCTAGCTTTTCCTTAAAGGTGGTTTGTGTGGATGATGATCCCAAAATCTGCGAAAAAATTGAAAAAATAGTGATTGGAAATGGCCACCAGTTTTTAGGCTGTTTTGAACCCTTGGCGGCGCTGCCCAGGGTGATTGAAGCCAAGCCCGATGTGGTGTTTTTGGATGTGGTGATGCCGGTGATTAATGGGCACGAGCTTTGTGCTCAGTTGCGGCGCGTGCAACAGCTTAGCCACACGTCGATCGTGATGTTAACGAGTGCGGATGGGTTGTTCGATCGAGCAAGGGCCAAACTTTCAGGCGCAAGCAGTTTTGTCAGCAAACCGGTCACTTCTGCCAAGGTGCTCACAGCCCTAAAGCGCCATCAACAGAACCAAGTGGTGGCCCACTAGCGATCGAAACAGTCCTCGGCTTCCGCGCAGAGCCAGGTTTCAAAAATTGGGGAGCGACAAAATTGGGGAGCGACAAAAAAACGATCGCTCGGTCTTGGTTTGCGATCGTTTCCTGTCTCCGACGGAGAGGGGGGGATTCGAACCCCCGTTGACGTTGCCGCCAAACTTGATTTCGAGTCAAGCGCATTCAACCGCTCTGCCACCTCTCCAGGTAAGCGAAGTTAATATTAGCAGCAATGCCGCAATTTGCAAATTGTTTTGCGCTGGTCTGCCGAAAGCTCTGATTGCGCTGGGGTTGGGTCTTTAGACCTCTTGCACGAATCAAATTGGATGTGTTGCCTGGTAGTTGAGCAACCCGGCCAGCAGATGAAGCCTCAAGCCAAAACGGCGACGACGATTGCGATAGCGTCCTGAGAAGATCCGAAATCGC
>NZ_JAZAQF010000030.1:0-51574 GCF_043235035.1 Limnothrix redekei LRLZ20PSL1
ATCGATTTTGCAGAACAGAGCTTCTAGACTGAGCATGGCGGGGTTGGGCTGAGTGTTGTTTTGGTTAATGCCTCAGCTTAACCAGCCCCGTCTTTCCTTCGCTCCCCTTATCCCGAATTCACGTTAACTTAGCCACGACTCAGCCACGACTTAGCCACGACTCAGCCGCCGCCAGCAGCAGGCTTTAGTCCATTTCCACCTGCAAAACGTTGGCGATCGCCTGTTGGGAATCGGTTTTGAACTCCCGCACATTCACCCACCACAGCAGCCCGATCGCGATCGCCATCATCAACGCTTCCGCCGCAAACACCGTGATGAAGCCATAGATCGGTTGCCCAAACAGCGCCAGCCCAACCCGTTGGTAAATTAAGCCACCCAACCAGGTAGACAGGGCCTTGGCCAAGGCCTGAGCCAGACCCCAAGCCCCAATGAACGTGCCGGCCGTTTCCGCCGCCGTTAGATCCAACATCAGGGTCAAGGCCCCAGTGGTGACAACGCCCGAGGTGAGGCCAAAAATACCCACGGCCGCTTGCAAAACGGTGGGATTAGCCCCGATCGCCCCGGGATTGGGATTGCTGGAAAATCCCGCCAAGATGATTAGCCCCAGCGCTGCGATCGTCAGCAAACAACCGAGCTTTGTGGTGCGCTGTTTGCCCAACCGGGGAATGAGGCCAAAGCCCGTGGCCACCAACCCCAAGAGGGTTCCCGTACCAAAGAATGCATTCAAACTCGTGGTGGCCGAAGGGGGCATGTTGAACACTTCGCCGCCGTAGTTTTCGAGAACGGCCTCTTGCAAAAACAGGCCTAGGGTCATGGCTAGCAAGAATGCGAAAAAGATGCCCGTTTGCCGACTGGCGGTCAAAATTCGCAGGGCCCGCCCGAGGGTAATTTGGTCTTCCCGTTCCGCCAAGTGCGATCGCAGGCCGTAGCGCGAAAACCGTTTTTCCACACCCCAGGTGGCCGCAAAGGCCAACCCAACCACAGTCGCAGGCACGATGATGAACAGTTGGTTCAAGGCCCCTTGCAAAGCGGCGAGGCTGTTGGCCGCTTCGGCCCGTTTCAGGAGAATCGAAGTCAGGATGGCCCCGATGATGATCCCCACCATCAGCATTGACCAAACCACACCCACTAGGCGCGATCGATCATCTTCGTCCGACACATCCACCAACAAAGCTGCGAAGGGTGTGGAACTAGCGCTGATGGAGAGGCCATAGCCCGCAAACAGCAACCCAAGGGCGATCGTCCAGAGGCCCGTGGTTCCCTCCCAAGACCAACCGCCCGCCTGCGCCACCGCCGCGCCCAATTTCCACATCACCTGCACAATCAAAAACGAGAGCACAGCAAAAACCATCGATCCCAACCAGACATAGCCCGATCGATGCAATCGAAACAAGGGCTTGGCATCGGACAGTTGCCCAAACCAAACACGGGCAGGCGCAATGAACTGGTGCAGAGCGATCGCCCCCGCCGCCACATCCAGGGGAATGGCCAACTCATTGCCCATCACCCGGTTCAGCAGCCCCAAGGTGAGCACCGACATCATGCCCAGACCCATTTGAAACAGGCCCAAGCGCAACATCACCGGCAGGGAAATCTTAGGGGGCTGTTTGGGTAGGTCATGGTGCGGGGGCAACTCCAATGGAGGAGACAACGGATTCAAAGTGGATTCGGGAGACTCTGGAGGCATGGTGCTAAGAAGGGCAGAGAATTCAAGGATGGATTGGGATCGTGGATTGAGGGCTGTGATTCGGATTCGTGAGCCTTTGATCCTGCCGTCGCGAGATCCTAGGAAGCAAGGCGAGATCCTAGGAAGCAAGGGGATTAAGCCCCTTGTTTGAGGCGGTTAGGCCAGGAAAATCAGCCATTTTCGCCTCAATCGATCGAATTCGATGACAAACCTCGGCTCCTGGGTTGGATCTGGGTTGAGATTTTCGGATCTGGGTTGAAATTTAAGGTGGTTGATAAAAGGTTTTGACCCAAATTTTGCAGCCGACTCGCCGGGGCGATCGCTCTCCAATTTTAAAAGGCACACCGGAACTTCCCCTTCAGTCCCGAAATCCTGACGGAATTTTGGGGAATGCCCAAATTTCTTGAAGAATAAATCCTTATAATTGGTTCACAGAAATTAATGTTTTGTCTAAAATTTCTCAGCAACTCCAGCCCAAACCTTTAGAGAACGAGATCCAACCATGACCGGATTCATTCGTGGCCTGTTCGGCGGCAACAAAAAAGAAGAAGCCCCCGCGCCCCAACCCGCTCGCCAAAAGGAAACCCAGGATTTCTTCTTGGATTTTGACAGCGCTCGCACCTTCGGGGACATTGAGCGGATGCGCAAGGAAGTGGAAGTCCACAAGACTTTCCCCAAGGGAACTACGCCCGTTGAACAACCGGCCAAGCCGAAGGCCAAGGCTGCAGAACCCACCAGCAGCGCTCCGGCCAGCACGGCCGGCGAAACCCTGGAACGCCGCAAGGCCGATCGCAATTTGGATGCGTTCCGCAGCATGGCTAAAGACCTGAAAAAATAGGCGGGGTCTCAAAACTGGGATCGCAAAACGAATCCATCGCCACGGGAGGGAGAGCAATGTTGAGTTGTTCTCCCTCCTGTGTGTTGATGGGTTCTGATGTGGATGGGGCTTGATGTGGCTTAATGCTGGCTGGTTAGTTCGGGCGGTGATTGATTCTTGTGCTGGTTCATTTTGCGAGCGATCTCTGGGCAGTTAAGCTGTTGATTGCCACTTCAAGCTAGGGCGATCGCACTGCTGATGGCTTTCAAGGGTGGCTGCCCGGTGCAAACTCCTGATCAATGAAACAACGAGATCTGGCCTATGACCTACTTGCGGACTGACGACCCATCCTCCCAGCGGCCGAAAATTAGTCCCGGTCGGTTACGGGAAATTCAGGAGGAGGCTGAACGGCTGCAATGGTTGCTGGCCTCGCTGCTGGTGTTGCCGGGAGTGTTGGATAACGAGGTGGGCAAGGCTTTTGCGCAGTTTTTGGGAACGGTGCTGGAGCGATCGCGCGATGCGACGGATATTACGTTGGCCTATGGGCGCTGGTTTCGGGCGCTGATGACAACGGGCCAAAGCTGGGGCGATTATTTGCTCGATCGCCTGGTAACGGTGGATGCAGTGTTGGCTCCGGTGCTCAAAGGCAAGACGATCGAGCAATTGCCCTCGGCCACAATCGCAGCGATCGAGCATGATTTACGCGCATTTCAGCAACTGTGGCAGTTCGAGCCGGCCTTGGCTTGTCAGTGGGCCCAGGAGTTGGCGGGTGGGGCGATCGAGCTAGTGGCCTGGAGTGGGCCCAGTGCTGACTCAGAAATGGAATTGGATTCACTCGACGCATCTGATCCGCCTGATGTCTCTGATCAACTGGACAAGCCCGATCACAAGCCCGATCAATTGACTGCGCCTGATCCTGATCAACTGGACAAGCCTGATCAATCCGATGCGACGGATCAATCTAACGAGTCGGATCAATCCGATGTGTCGGATCAATCTGCCGTCACCGAGCCGGAAACCAAACCGGTAACCAAGCCGGAAACTAAACTCAATCCAAAAAACGCACTTCGAACCCAGTTGCGCAACCTGGACGACTGGGCAACAGCCACACCAGCTTTGGTGCGCTATTTGGCAGAGGCCGATCGGGGACAGTTCAGCGAGTCCCGAGCTTTCCGCTGGCGATCGGGGCAGCTTGTGCCGGTGACCCATCCTGACCCGATCGACCTGCCCGACCTGGCCGGCTATGACGGCCCCAAGGCACAACTAATCCAAAACACGGAATTTCTGCTGGCCGGTCACCGGGCACTAAACGTGTTGCTGTATGGGGCACGGGGCACGGGAAAATCATCCCTCGTGAAAGCGCTGCTGTCGGCCTATGGCGATCGGGGATTGCGATTGGTGGAGGTGGCCAAGCAAGAGTTGGATCATCTGCCGGAGATTGTGGACTTGCTGCGGAGCGCGCCCCAAAAGTTCATCCTATTTGTGGATGATTTGTCCTTTGAGGAGGATGACGAGGCCTTCAAGGCGTTGAAGGTTTGCCTGGAGGGCGGCATCACGGAGCAGCCAAAGAATGTGGTGGTCTATGCCACTTCAAACCGACGACATTTGGTGCGGGAATATTTTGCCGATCGCCCCCGGCCCAGCGATGCGGATGAGGTGCAGTCCTGGGATACGGTGCAGGAAAAGCTCTCCTTTGCCGATCGCTTTGGCCTGACGTTGACCTTTGAGGCGGCCGACCAAGACACCTATTTAGAAATCGTGAATCATTTGGCTGATTTAGCCAATCTCGGGATCGATCGGGCAGAATTGCGGTTCCGAGCTTTGCAGTGGGCCACGCGTCACAATGGGCGATCGGGTCGCACGGCTCGCCAGTTCATCGACTTCCTCTCCGCTGAGCAGGCCTTGGCGGCCAAGGCCGCTCCCAGCACTGAGACTGCGGAATCGTCTGAGACTCCGGAGGCTTCTGAGGCTTCAGAAGCTTGAGGGCGCTCATGGCTCTGGGTTAACCGCTGATGCTGATTTGGACGAGCCAACTATATGCATGGGCCCATTCCGGAACATCGCTTTTTTGCTTATCTAACTTGGCAAGATATCGCGGCCTTGCCCGATCGGGAGCGGGCCGTGGTGATTTTGCCGGTGGGGGCGATCGAGCAGCATGGGCCCCACTTGCCCCTGAATGTGGACAGCGCAATCGTGAACGGAATTCTCGGGCGATCGCTCCAATGGCTCGATCAACAACGGCCTGACGTGGTGGCCTATGCCCTGCCACCGTTGTTCTACGGCAAATCTAACGAGCATCTGGCGCTGCCGGGAACCATTTCCCTCAGCGCCACCACGCTCCTGTCCTTGGTGATGGACATTGGCCACAGCCTCTATCGATCGGGCTTTCGGAAGTTGTTGTTGCTGAATGGCCACGGAGGACAGCCCCAGATATTGGATATTGCCGCCACGGATCTCCATGAGCGATATCCCGACTTTTGGACCTATTCCTGTTTTGTGTGGCGATCGGCCAATTACAAGCCCCTTTTGAACCCGGCGGAAACCCTGGGAATGCACGCGGGCGATGCGGAAACCTGTGTGATGTTGGCCCTTGATCCCGATCGGGTGCGGATGCAACGGGCCCAAGCAGAGATGCCCTTCATCCATCCGGGCAAGCGATTGGGGCCCAAAGGAGCCTTAACCTACGCCTGGACAATTCAAGATCTGAGCCAAAGTGGCGTGATTGGTGACCCAACGGCGGCGGCGGCCGATCGGGGCGAACAGATTATCGAACTGCTCGCCCGCAACTGGGCTGAGATCCTGGCCGAAATCTACGACTACTACCCGATCGCCCAGCCCTAGCCCAGGATGGCCCAACTGTTGAAACTACTGGACAAGTTGGCAGGCGCATTGGGGAAGGTGGCGATCGTTTGCACACCGGATCCGTTATTGAACTGCAACGCGACCCCCGTGCCGCTACTAACAAAGGCAAACCCGCCCCGCTCCGGATCCACCGAGAACACCCGCAGGGTCGTAATTCCCCCAAATCCGGTACTCCGAATCACCAATTTGTCCAACGTGGGGTCAAAGTCCGTCAGCACATCACCCCCTTCAGCGGGCGTGTTGTAAATGAAGAAGTCGCTTCCCCCCGTGGCCAGCAACGTATCAGCCCCCACTCCCCCTTCCATGGAGTCATTGCCCTCGCCGCCATCAATCAAATCGTTGCCGCCACTGCCCTTCAGCAAATCTGCACCGCCCAAACCGGTGACCGTATCGTTGCCATCCAAAGCATCGATCGTGTCATCCCCAAACGTGCCTTGAATATTGTCATTGCCGGTGGAGGGCTGGGTGGAACCAGTGCTGCCCGTGCCGCCCGTGCTGCCGCTCACGCCGCCCGTGGTGGTGTCTGTACCCACGGGGGTGAGAAAACTGAGGCGTTGGCTGTTTTTCACGATCGCAATCAGCCGCTCCGTGTTGTTGGTATCCACCAATGTCAGGAACGTATCGGCCGCATTCAGCCCCGTTCCCGGAACCACCACCACCCGCGCGGCAATGTTGCCCTCGAACCCAATCAGGTCTTGGGTGAAGTCATAGTCAGCAATGATGTCAACGCCACCCGCTTGGCCTGACACGATGAAGGTGTCGCCGCCATTGCCCCCAATCAGGGTGTTGCTGCCCTGGTTGCCATACAGGGTGTCGTTACCGTTATCCCCGGACAGGCGATCGTCCCCGGTTCCGCCGAAGATTGCATCTTCGTTGTCGCCGCCGTTGATCGTATCCGCATCGCCGTTGCCGTTGAGGGTGTCGCTGCCTTCGCCACCGTTGATGATGTCGATGTCGCGGCCGCCCAGAATCAGATCAGCGCCGCTATCGCCATTGAGGTCATCATTACCATCGCCGCCATTGATGGTGTCGGCTTCTCGGCCGCCAAAGACTACGTCATCCCCTCGACTGCCATCGACGCGATCGTTCCCTTGGCTGCCAAAAATCAGGTCATTGCCCTGGCCACCAAAGATGACATCGTTGCCCAAATCTCCAAACAGGATGTCGTCGCCCTCGTTGCCTTGCAGCAGGTCATCACCCTGGCCACCGTAGAGGGTATCGACTCCCACGTCGCCCCATAGGGTGTCGTTGCCTTGGCTGCCTCGCAGGATGTCGGGATCTTGGCCACCGAAGAGCAGATCGTTGCCATCGTTCCCATCCAGCAGATCGTTATCTTCGTTGCCGTAAAGGGTGTCATTTCCCTTGCCGCCAAAGAGTTGATCGCTGCCAAAGCCCCCTTGCAGGAAGTCGTTGCCATCGTTGCCATTGAGGATGTCGTTGTCGCGGCCCCCTTGGAGGGCATCGTTACCGGCTAAGCCAATGAGGGTATCGCTCCCTTCGTTGCCAAAAATTTGGTCGTTGTCGTTGGTTCCGGTGAGGAGGTTGGGAAGGTTGTTACCGTTAATGATGGCCATGGGGCGCTCCAAGGTGGGCTACAGTCCTGCGGGCGAACCGATGCGTGAGAAGGCTGAAGATGGGGTGATGGTGGGTGTGGCTCGCGCGAATCGATGATGGTCGATTTGTTCTGGGGTTGTCAAATGGGGGATGTGCCGAAAATGGCGGGTTTGGGGCGGGTGCAAGGCGGAGAGATGGGGCCGGCAAGGTCAGGAATTGGCCTGGATTCCTGGGGCGATCGGGAGGGGGCAAACCCGATTGTTAACATAGGCTTGCCTGGGGTGACACCCGCACGGCGTTGGGGTGGGGTGGTTCAGGAAATCCGGAAGGGACGGGGGCGATCGATCGGCCCGGCCAAAGCAGCCCAGGACGATCGCCCCCAGTCGTTTGCGTCCTAGATTCCCAATCTGAGCGGTATTGCAGCGCACAAAGCAGAGGTTTTTGATTCATGAGTCAATCGTTGAGAGCGGCGGCGGCCAACCCAATTAAGTTCGGCACGGATGGTTGGCGGGGGGTGATTGCGGCGGACTTCACGATCGAGCGGGTGGCCCGGGTGGCCCCGCTGGCGGCGGAAGCGTTGGCCCAGGAGTTTGGGGCCAGCACCGGCAGCCGCACCATTTTGGTGGGCTACGATCGCCGGTTCATGGCTGAAGATTTTGCGCGGGTGGCTGCTGAGGCCATCCAGGCGATCGGCTATCGGGTGAAGCTGTCGGACTGCTATGCCCCCACGCCGGTATTTAGCTGGATTGCCCACCATGAACAGGCCCTTGGGGCGATCGTCCTGACGGCCAGCCACAATCCTGGTCGCTATTTGGGTCTGAAGGTCAAGGGAGCCTTTGGGGGTTCCGTGTCGCCGGAGGTGACCCAAAAGATTGAGACGATGTTGGCGGCCGAAACGGTTCCGGCCGAGGTGGAGCATCCGGAGCCGATCGAGTCGTTTAATCCTTGGGAAAGCGGCTACTGTGAAGCGTTGCGGCAATTTGTTGATCTTGCTGCCATCCGAGCTGCCATTGCCGATGGCAAGCTGGCGGTGTTTGTGGATGCGATGCATGGCGCTTCGGCCGGCGGCCTCAGCAAGGTGCTGGATGTTGCCGTGCAGGAGCTGAACACCAATCGCGATCCGCTGTTTGAAGGGGGCGCGCCGGAACCGTTGCCCAAATACACCACCCGCTCGATCGCCCAAATTCGCGACCACCAACAGGCCCATCCCGACCAGTTGGCCGTGGGGCTGGTCTTTGATGGCGACTGCGATCGAATCGCCGCGATCGATGGGTCTGGGGAATTTCTCACCTCCCAGATCTTGATTCCGATTTTGATTCAGCACTTGGCCGTGGTGCGCGAGCAAACCGGCGAAGTGGTTAAAACCGTCAGCGGTTCCGACCTGATGCCCAAGGTGGCCGCACTGTATCAATTGCCGGTTCATGAAACCGCCGTGGGCTACAAATACATCGCCGATCGCATGTTGAGCGTGCCGGTGTTGATTGGGGGCGAAGAGTCCGGCGGCGTGGGCTATGGCAACCACATTCCCGAACGGGACGCGCTGCTTTCGGCTCTGTATGTGCTGGAAGCCGTTGTGAAAGCGGGCAAAAGCCTGAACGAGCTTTACGGAGATCTGCAAACCAAAACCAACTTTTTCAATGCCTACGATCGTATTGATTTAGCCCTGGCCAGCATGGCCGCACGCGATCGGCTGCTGGGACAACTGCAAACCAACCCACCCCAAACGATCGCCGGGCAAGCGGTCACCCACTGCCAAACCACCGACGGCTATAAATTTCGCCTGACCAGTGGCGATTGGTTAATGGTGCGTTTCAGCGGCACGGAACCCGTCCTGCGGCTCTATTGCGAAGCCGTCACGCTCGATCGGGTGCATGAAATCCTGGAATGGGCCCGCCAATGGGCCGAAGCTGCCGCCGCCTGAGGTTGCTGCTCAATTCCCACGGGCACACCCCACCCAAAACAAACCAGGCGCTCTTGATTTAACCCAAACCTGCTGGACTTGGTTCGCCCGGGCTGATCCCCGGGTGATTTTTTGGCGGTCATCGCCGCTGGTTGCCCTTTGCCAAATCACCCCCGATCGGGACAATTGGGGAGTTCTGTCCATCCTGAAATTTCTTTTTTCGCCATGCCCCGTTTAGTTGTTGCCACCGGAAACCCCGGCAAACTCAAAGAACTACAGGCCTACTTGGATGATTTGGGCTGGGAGCTGGCCCTGAAACCCCCGGAGCTAGAGATTGAAGAAACGGGCCAAACTTTCCTCGAAAATGCCCGCCTGAAAGCCACCCAAGTGGCCCTGGCAACCGGTGAATGGGCGATCGCGGATGACTCTGGCTTGGCGATCGATGCCCTTAATGGCGCACCGGGTCTCTACTCCGCTCGCTATGGAGTCACCGATGCCGATCGGATCAACCGCGTCCTCAGCGAACTGGCCAACCAGCCCGATCGCCGGGCCCAATTTGTCTGTGCGTTGGTGGTCGTGCGGCCCGATGGCACGGTGGCTGCCGAAGCCGAGGGCATTTGTCCCGGTGAAATTACCACAGCCCCCCGGGGAGAGCAGGGTTTTGGTTATGACCCCATTTTTCTGATGCCTGAGTTGGGTCTCACCTACGCCGAAATGTCCGCCGCCCAAAAACATGAACTGAGCCACCGCGGCCGGGCGATCGCCCTGTTGCGGCCCCAACTAGCAACCCTGTGACCCTCGCGCCAATCCATCACCCCAACCCAGCCAAAAGTCATAGTGCAGATTCTGATTTAAGGCTGCAATATTGCTTGACTTGAGCGCTGGTTCTGGTACTGACGCTGCGGCTGATTTCGGAGCTATATCAAGGCATTTGCGGTGACACCTAGCCTGTCAGCGATCGCCGCCCTTTCCTATCGCTGCCCACTGAGTGTCACCGCAATAGATTGCTACGACAAATTGCCACGATCAAAACTTAGAGCAGATTTAAAAAGCCAGAATTGATACACCGATTGCCTCAGCGATCAGGCCAAGACAATGGGCTTAAGCCCATTGCCCCGCGACTATTAGGACTTAACTAGAGCTTCAAGATACTGTTCAGACATTCTTGTTAGGGACAGCCATTCACTAAATCTGGACGGCGTTGATCAAATTCATTCCAATAATCCTGAAATGCGGCCTGTGAGCGTTCAAGAGCTTGGCTCAACCGATCGGAAGAACGCCCATATTTCTGAATATAGATTTTGGCGGCTTCGGCCCCTCGCAACCTGGCTTCCGCACCGGCCACGCCACAATCGCGTAAGACGGGATCAGACAGCTCAGCCGCCGCATTCAAAGACCGGCGATAGTTAATGATTGCAGTATCAAAATCTCCGCGTTGTTCTGCTTGGTAACCCATATTTTGAGGATGCTCCACGGCGGGGCCGTAGGGCGTGGTTCCTTGGGCAGTTTCAATAGTTAGACCGATTGAATTGGTGACCGTTAAAGTCAGGGTACTGAGACCGATCGCCCAGCGTTTTGCAGACCAAACAAGAGCCATAAAATCTCCAACGGAAAAATTCAATTGAATCCACATTCAATGCACATTCCCGTGCATGTTTAATACATGTTTAATACATGCTCAAGACCCGGTGTTTAGGTCTTAGCACAGGATGACTTCCCCAGGATTGGCGTATCGGCCAGCAATTTTTCGGGGCGGTAACCGTTAGGATTGGCAGTGGTTTTCTCCTCGATGCATAGCAGATGCATGGTTGCCTATGTCTTCGCTCGATCGCCCGTCTGAAATCCTGACAGCCTTGCAACGTTTGATCGATGTGGTGGCCCAGTTGCGCGATCCGGTGCGGGGCTGTCCTTGGGATTTGGCACAAACGCCCGAAAGCCTCGTGCCTTACATCCTGGAAGAAGCTTACGAAACCGTGGCCGCAATTCGCAGTGGCGATCGCGCGGAAACGGCGGAGGAATTGGGCGATTTGTTGCTTCAGGTGGTGTTGCAAGCGCAACTGGCCAGCGAGGCGGGGGATTTTGATTTGGGGCAGGTGGCCAACGGCATTGCCGATAAGTTGGTGCGTCGTCATCCCCACGTATTTGGCGAGGCTGAGGCCACCGATGCGGCGGCGGTGCATCGGCAATGGGAACAGATTAAGGCTGCGGAAAAGGGGGAGCCGATCGACCAACCGCCCCCCCTCAGCGCCAAACTCGATCGCTATGTCAACCGCTTGCCGCCCTTGATGGCAGCCCTGAAGATGTCGGAAAAGGCAGCGGCGGCGGGCTTCGAGTGGGACAGCCTGGAGGGGGTTTGGGAGAAATTTCACGAAGAGTTGGCGGAACTGCAAGGGGCGATCGCCCAAGGCGACCCGGAACACCAGGCCTCGGAATTGGGCGATTTGCTATTCACGGTGGTGCAATTGGCACGCTGGCAGGGCATTGACCCTTCGGCGGCGCTCCATGGAACCAATCAGCGGTTTGTGCAGCGGTTGCAAATGATGGAGGCCCTGAGCGATCGCCCCTTGGAACAGTACAGCCTTGAAACCTTGGAAGCCCTTTGGCAGAAAGCGAAGGCTCAATTGGGCCAAGGATCTGGTCAAGGATCAAGTGCTCAGAATCAGGAATTTGAATTTCCCGATTAAGTTCAGCAACTGCCCATTGGAGCCGCTGCCATTCACAAAATCTAGAGCCAAAAAATCTAGAGCCAATCCAAAAAATCTAAAGCCAATCTGAAGTTATGGCCGGGATCGACGGAAGCGTCATGATTATGGCAGGCGATTCCTGAAACCCATGGCAGCATGAGGATGTGGCCCCGATCGCGCGAAGACGAGGCCGCCCTCGCGGCCCCAAACGCGCCTCGGGGAGCTGTTTCGCCAGTGTGAGTTCCGCACTGCCCTCGGTCATGTCCTACCATGTTTCCCTCCTCGGCCCCGTCAGCGGCCAAATTCAGCGCTGTTCCGATTTGGATGGTTGGGTTCCTGAACCCGGCGATCGGTGGCAAAGTTTCCGTTGGGATCGACGTACCCTCCGTCAATTGAGCGATCCAAACCTTGGCCGACAACAGTGGCTTCAGTGGCTGGGCCACGCGGAGGTGGCGACAGCGGAAGCCGTCAAAAGCTTGATGGTGCTGGAAGGCTGGGATCGCTGCCAGCATCCCTAATTCGCTAGGAGCTGGGCCGATGCAACCTTACTGGGCCGGGGAATTTTGGGCCAACCAATCCAAGACCCGATCGCCCAAACGCACCCCGTCGAGCCGATCGATCTCGCGCATTCCCGTGGGGCTGGTGACGTTCACTTCGGTTAAGTAGCCGCCGATTACGTCAATGCCCACAAAGATCAACCCGTCGCGCTGGAGGGTGGGGGCCAAGGCGGCCGCAATTTCCCGATCGCGATCGGTCACGGCCACCTTCACGGCCGCCCCGCCCACGGCCATGTTGCCGCGAAACTCACTGCCGGTGGGAACCCGATTCACCGCCCCGATCGGCTCGCCATTCAACAAAATCACCCGTTTATCGCCGGCCTTGGCTTCCGGCAAAAACTGCTGCACCATCACCGGCACTTGACCCCGCTGGGTGCTAATTTCCACTAGCGAATTGAAGTTGCGATCGCCCGGCTCCAGAAACAAAATGCCCTCGCCCGCTTTGCCGCCCAAGGGTTTCAACACCGCCGCGCCGCGCCGCTCCACAAACGCCCGAATGATTTCCCGATCGCTGGTGACGATCGTTTCGGGAATCACCGAAGTGAATTGCAGGGCATACATTTTCTCATTGGCAGCCCGAATCCCGCTGGGGCGGTTGATGACCAGGGTTTTAGTCGGATTGACATAATCCAGCAGATAGGTGGCGTAAAGATAGGGCACGGTCACGGGCGGATCGGTGCGCATAAAAACCGCATCCATGGCCTCCAGAGGCTGCCACAGCGCTTCGCCCAAGCTGAACCAGTCCTCAACGGCTAACCAGCGTCCTTCGCCCAGGGTCACGGGGGCCAAGGTGACCGGCAACAGCTTGGCCCAGGCTTGGGAATCCCGCACACTCAGATCCGTGGCTTGGGTCATGAAAACCTGGTGGCCCGCCAGTTGGGCCGTTTCCATCAGGGCAACGCTGGTGTCGTGGGTCGGATCCAGTCGTTCGATCGGGTCAATGATAAAAGTCAGTTTCACGAGGTGCTCCCGAATGTTGATTGACGAAGGGCGCTCAAGAATCTGGGTTCAAGAGCAGTTGTGAGTCCAGGGTTGCGATCGCCGTTTCCAAATCACCTAGCGGGCCCCTAGCTCGCCCCGTTGCCAAGCGGCAAACAGTTGCTCAAAGGCTAGCCCCATCAGTGTTGAATAGCGGCGACTGTCAAAGAAAACCGGGTTGGCCGCCATGGCCCGCTGGATGCGATCGCTCAAGGCCTGCCGCCAGTCGCGGTTTTTAGCCAACCGCACCGCCAATCGCAGATAGTCCGCCTCATCGGCCGCAATCAGCTCCGGAATTCGCAGCGATTGCAACAGGGCCGAGGCCATCCGCGATCGGAACGCCACCCCTTCCACCACCACGGGTGGCATTCCCACCAGCAACGGATCGATCGTGGAATTCACCCCCGCAAAGGGGAACGAATCCAAATAAACATCCCCCAGCTTCAGGCACTCGCGAATGTCGGCCATGGTGGGCAAGGGATTCAAAATCACTAGGCGCTGCGGATCCACACCCACGGCGGCCAAGTCCGATCGGAACCGATCGATGAACGGTTGCGCGGGATAATTTTGCCCCCAATTGGGATTGAACGGATAGAGCACCAGCACCGAATCCGCCACCTGTGCCAGCAGTTTCACCCAGACCGATCGCAACTCCGGCACAATTTTGTTGAAATTGGCTCCGGACATATAAACCGTGGTTTGATCCGTAGCTCCCCAGGAAGCCCGCGAGGGTTGAATCGTCGCCGTTTGGGGCAACACGTCATAGTTAAAGGCATGGGCCGGCCCCTCAACCGCCAACAGCTTTTCCGTGTAGCGGGTTTGGGCATCGGTGGTCTCCGTCAGCGACCCGGAAATATAGGCATCCACATAGGCCATCCCCGTGGTGACCGGTGCTGAGGTGGACATCACCTGCACTCGGGCCAGGCGCTGCACCGCCAACACCGTGATCGGATTGGTCACCATGGTGACGTTCGTGCCAATCAGCAGCAAATCCAGGTCATCGGCCCGCATCCGGGCCGCCTGTTGGGCCAAGCTCCCTTGCAAATGCACAAACTGATCGGCGCGGCTGGCGCAATATTGCTCCAGGGGATGACCGGTGGCAAAGACGCTATAGAGAATGATCTCAAAGCGCGATCGATCCAAATATTCAAAGGCGGGCAGGGTGGTGAAGGTTTCCGTTTGGGGCGTGAAGTGATCCTTCAAAATCCCCACCCGCAGCTTTTGCCGCTGGGGATCCCTGGGCCCAAACCGATAATCAACCACTTCACCCTGATCCTTCAGGGTTTTCGCAATCAGGAATGCTCGCTTGCGATAGATATCCGTTGGGCTGTCGGCGGTGAAATACAGAGGTGTGAAAGTGCCGCGATAGGCCAGCCAGCGGGCCAGTTTTTGGGAAACCTCATCTTCAGGGCGCGTTTCGTTGGTGCGATAGACCTGGTTAGTCCAACGGGTGATGTGTTGGGCAAAGCGATCGGCATCGCCCACCTCTTGGAAATAGAGGGGGGCTTCCTGCATGTAGAGGGCATAGGCCTCTAGGAACCATTGGGGCAAGTAGATCGCGCCATATTCCAAGGGCAGTTGATAGGCCCGGCAATACATCATCAGAATGATGAAATTGCGAAGCTGGCTCAGGGTTTTGATGCCTCCCTGGAGACTGCTGATCAGGGGTTCAATGAACGATCGCTCGTCAGCGGTCCAGGGTTCATAGCGCAAGTCCGTTTCCACCAAGGCCTTGTTCGCTTGACCCAATCGGGCCAGGTAGGCCTCATCGAGGCGATCGAACGGAATTCGCAACCATTGTTCCGCCAATTGGCGACGGGCATTCCGCAACCGTTCAATCACCTTGGGATCGGTGGAATGCTGACGGTAGGCAGCCACGGCCTGTTTCACCTCGTTCACCAAGGGCACAAACAGCACCACCATGGAAGCCAAAGGGGTAATTTCTCGAACTAAGGCTTGGGTCTCCTCGGTTGTAGCAGTTGTGGCAGTTGTGGTGGTTATGGCCAAGGGGGCGATCGGGGCTGGATCCGCCGGAGCGGGTGAGTCCGGGGCCGCGGGAGCCGTTTGCAACAGACAGTCAATGACGGCCGATCGGGTTTCGATCGAATCCTCACAACGGAGCGCTTCCCGCAGTTGCGCGATCGCCGTTTCCCAGTCGGCCCGCTTCAGGCTGCCTTGGGCCACCCCGATCGCGTATTGGGCATAGTATTGCAAGGCGCGGCGAGCTAGGCGATCGCGCCGATCGGTGGGGAGATAGGCTCGGGCCAGGTCAATGGCGCGGCGGGTGTCGGCAATGTTGGCCCCGGTGCGGGTGAGCTTGGAGGTGGTGGAGCCGTCATGCCGCCGAAACACCGCCAAGGGTTCTGGCTCAAACCACAGACCCCAGCGACTGGCTAGGCGCTGCCACATTTCCCAATCGGCCGCCGAAGCCGCCGCCGGGTCAAACCCTCCCAATTCCTCATAGGCCGCGCGGCGCACCACCATGGCGGAAAATTGCACCCGTTGGCGCTGGGCAATTCGATCGACCCAATCACTCACCGGCCCGGCCGTTTCCCGCTCCAGTTCAGAAGTCCAAACAATTCGCCCCTGGTGATCGATGTGGTGATGCCGACAGAGCACCATGCCCACCCGATCACCCGCCTGTTCGATCGCCCGGGTCATCCGCTCCACAAATCCCGGCAGCAGCCCATCATCCTGGTGCAACAGCAACACCCACTGGCCAGACGATCGACTCAAACAATCCTGCCAATTGCCTAGCAGTCCTCGATTTTTTGGCTGACGGGTATACAGCACCCGATCGCCCGCCACCCGCTGCACGATCGCCCGCACATCCACCCGATCGGACGCATCATCCAACACCTCGATTTGCATTCGATCGGCCGGTAGGGCCTGATCTAACACACTTTGCAGCGCCAAGGCCAATTGCTGCGGATCGGGGTTATAAACCGGCAGCATCACCGACCACAGGGGCCGCTCCGTTCCCGCCGGAACTGTAGCCAGACGCGGCCGCTCGGATTTCAGCAGCCGATCCATGTGCTTGGTCATTGCCTGAGCAATTTGTTGAGATCGGGAATGGAGCTGATCAAACCAGGGAGCCGCCACCAGCTTGTGATAAAACCGGCGAGCATCGGTTTCCAACTCTTTCTCCGCCGAATTTAGCTGGGTCACCTGCTGGGCATGGATCCGCCGACTGGACAGGGGACGCGCAATAAAGCCCACCTTGTACTTGGCCAACAGCCGCAACCAAAGATCCAAATCCACCAATTGCTTCAGGGCCGGATCAAAACCACCCACGGCCAACAGAGCATCGGTGCGCACCAACACCGCGCTCGGTTCGCCAATTTTGTTGATTTGCCCCACCTTTTCCACGGGATCCACCGGATCCTGAAACAGCTTTTTCAGCTTGTCCAGCTTGGTCGGATCCGTGGGAGCCAGCAGCAAGCGCGGATCTCGCAGTAGGTCTACCCCCGGTTGCACCGCCTGCAAGTGCGACCAACCATGGTGCAAGTTTTCACTGCCGGCCGCCAACCGTTGAGAAGCGGGGTCCTGGGCCGCCGACGGATCCAGCAACAAGCGCCGGGGGGCAAACACCAGGGCAATTTCCGGATCGCTTTCCGCCAAGGCCACCATGGCCTTCAGACAGTCGCGATCGAGCAAATCATCTTGGTGCAAAAACTTCAGATATTTGCCCCGCGCAAATTCCGCACAGTGGTTCCAGTTGGCCACCATGCCCGCCCGCGGCCCCGCCACCAGTTGAATCCGCTGGGGATCTTGAGCCGCTGCGGCTTGCAGTTGCTCGATCGTCCCATCGGTGGAACCATCGTCACTGACAAACACTTCCAGGTGGGGATAGCTCTGCTGAAGGGCACTGGCTAGGGCTTCATCGATATAGCGCCGTCCGTTATAGGTGGGAATGGCGATCGTGACGAGGGGCTGTTGGCTATGGATGGTTTGGGCTTGCAACCGTTCATAGTCCCGGCGAAATCCCGGGCGATCGAGCAAACCAGCCAGGGCGGGACTATAGCAAAGGTCATAGCGCAACTGGAGATCCCACTTGGTTTCCAAAACCCGCAATGCCGCCTGGCGCTGGGTTTCCGGATCCGTGAGCTGATGTTGCCAAGCCAGGGAGTGGTGCTGGCGCAGGCGCGATTCGGGCACAAAGATATGGCGATAGCCGGCCGATCGCAACTTCAAACAGAAATCCAAATCCGCCGCAAAAATGCCCAAACGCGGATCCACACCACCCACCCGCGCCCAGGTCGATCGGCGGCAACACATCCCCGTCCAGCGCAAGGCCGAAACATTATTGGCCAGGTCTATGTGGGCTAGGTTGGCGTAGTTAGACACCTTGGTATCCAAACCCTGATAGAGACAAAGCCCCTCGGGATTGAGGCCCAAGGTCAGGCCCGCCTGTTCAATTTGCTGCTCTGGATCCAACACCATGGGGCCAGCCACACCAATGCGCGATCGCTGAACCTGTTCCACCAGACGGGTTAACCAAGCGGTTCCCATCGGCTCCATGCCATCTTCCCAAAACACCAGATAATCGCCCCGGGCCTGTTGGGCCGCTTGATTGGCAGCAGCAGCCCAGTTGAAATCCTCACAGGGCACAACCCGCAGTCGATCGGTTCCTAACTGGGTTTGCCACCGTTGCAACACCTGCAAGAGGCTCGGCTCCGGTTGCGTGGTTCCCAGCACAGCCAGCACCTCATAGGGGCCATAGTCCGTGTGGCGAACAATTCCGTTCAGGCAGCGATCGAGGTCGGCGGGGCGATTGCCCACAAAAATCAGCAGGGAAACCAATTTGCGCTCGGCGATTTGGTAACGCATTCGGTAGTGGCCCGGCCGTTTGGCGATGGTTTCCACTTGCCCCGGTTCCCCACGCCGCTCGATCGCTTCCCGCAGAGCCTTTTGCGCCGCCTCATAGGCATAGGGCTTGGCTTCGGTGGAACCCGCCGCTGATCCGGAGTGAATCCGCCAGTGATAGAGCACCCGGGGAATGTGATAGACCCGATCGGTCTGCTCCGTAAAGCGCAGGGCTAAGTCATAGTCTTGGCTGCCCTCAAATCCCGCACGAAACCCACTCACCTGGGTCAAGATCGATCGCCGGTAAACGGTCAAGTGGCAGATATACATCCGCGTCAAAAACGAGTCGGGACACCAGGCCGGCTTACAGGTGGGTTCCGACAAAATCCCCTTTTCATCGATTTTGTCTTCGTCGGTGTAGATCATGTCCGCATCGGGATGCAGTTGCAGCAGCGAGGCCACTTCAAACAGGGCATCCGGCGTAAGCAGATCGTCATGATCCAACAGAGCAACATATTCACCCGTCGCAATCTCCAGAGCGGAGTTGGAGGCACGGGAAATATGGCCGTTTTCGGTACGGAAGGCGACTTTAATTCGCGGATCGCGCTGTTGATATTGCTCAAGCAGCGGCCGCATGTGGGGCGCAGTGGAGCAATCGTCCGCAATACACAATTCCCAATCGGGATAGACCTGGGCCAACACCGACTCGATCGCCTCAATCAGCAGTTGCTCCGGTGTGTTGTAGGTGGGCATCACAATGCTGATGGTCGGCCGGTAGCGGAATCCTTGCCGCACCGTGGTGGCCATGCGATCGAGGTCGGCGGCGGTGGGCCGGTTCGCGATCGACCATTGGTGGTAGGTACGCGGCGGGGAATTGTCGGCCATCGGAGTTGCGGGCTGGTTTAGGGTTTGGGGGGCGATCGAGTCGAGAATAACGGTTTTCTGGGGCGGTTCCAAGTTGGTCACGGTTGACCTGTGCGGATCCGCTTTGCTTGCTCAGGTCAACGCGCCCAAGCGATCGAGCAGTTGCACCAAGTCCGCCACCTCTACCCAAATATCTTCGTGATTGGCAACGGCCCGGGATTGTTCGCTCGACAAACCCAGCCCCTCCGGGTCTGCCCCCAGCAAATAGCCGTAATGCAGGTGCATGTAATGGCTAATCACCCAAAACAAACCCGGGACGGATTTGGGCGAAAATAACTCAATCACGCAAGTTTCGGGCGTACAGAACACAAGGTTAACCAACCCAGCACCGTGGGGCGCAACAATTACCTTAGCCCGCTGAAACAGAGCGATTTGGTCTGTTAAGGACAGGCGGCTGAGGGTAACGGTTTGAAACCCGAGGGGTTCTAGGACAGCTAACAGGGCCTCTTCGTTGGCCACGCGGCGATAGTTGGCATCCCGGCGACTGATATAGAGTCGATCGCTCCCCCAATCTGGGGCCGCTCCCTCCCCTAGCCCGGCGAATCGATCGCGCAAAAACTGACAGCCCCAACGCGGTGGCTTCCAATTACCGTAGCGACAGGCGATCGAGGGAACCACCAGGCGATCGGCCGTGAGATGCGGTTGCCAGGCACTTTCGATCGTTTTGTCGGCGGGAATGCCCAGCCAATCAAGCGTTTCCCGCTGGAAGGGAGCCAGCGATCGGCTAAACACCACAAACCAGTCAATTTCCGTCAGCCCCTTGGCACTGCACCGTAGCAGTTCAAAGCGCGGCAGGAAATCGATCATCCAATGAAAATAATTGGTTCCCCCCGCAATCGGCAAAAAAGCCACGGTTCCCGACAGCGATTCGCAGGGTGGCAAGGTTTGAGAGGCTGCCACCAGGGCCGCGCTATGGCCCGACAGATCATCCAACAGTCGCCCATCGGGGCCCATCACCACCGTATTAGACCAGTCACTCCAGACCCGACCACCGGTAACCCAAGCCAGGTAGGGATTGAGGTCATCGGCTTGATCGTCCCGCCAGAGGGGATAGTCGTTGGGGCCGATCGTTTGGGGTGGCGGCAGCACCATTCCCTTAGCCTGGGTTGCGAGGGTGATCGACTCCAGGCACACCGCCGGATGAGCAGCAGCAATGATTTCGCAAAAGGGCCTGTGAGGCGAAAAATCTCGCACCACTGTGGCGGGAATGGCGCGATTAAAACAATCCGTGGCTTCCCGAGGGCGATTGATCGCTTGCAAGAGATGACCCAACAACCCGTAAAACGGCCACAGGCGAGGGTCTGCCTGCAACAGGGTCAGGGTGTGAGTAAGGATTGATCGCGAGCGATCAAGGGCCGACCAGCGATCAGCTAGCTCGCGGATCACCGTCTCATCAATAGCCAAGGGATGGCTCAGGTACAGTGCCTTCAACCGCTCGATCGCCCAGCCATCTTGCTCCAGCTCGATCGCCGATCGGATCCAAGCCAAGTGCAAATCGGGACGGTGGGGCGCAAGGTCGATCGCCCGATCATAGGCCGCGATCGCCGCTTCTCCTTGGTTCAGGTCGCCGTGGAGCCTTGCCAACCGCACCCACAGATCGCAATCCTGCGGGTCAAGGGCGATCGCCCGTTGCCAAGCTGCGATCGCGGCCATCGGCTGCTCACAAGCCGCCAGCACCAACCCCAGCGCCCGGTAACCGTCCGGCCGCTCCGGCTCTTCCGCAATCCACCGCCGACAGGCCGCGATCGCCGCAATCCAATCTCCCCGTTCAAAGGCCGCTTGCGCTTGCTGTTCAATTTCGTCTAGCGTCTGCTGACTCACACCCGCTCCCCAATTTCGAGGTAGATCCTCAACGCCGCTGCCATGCTTCCAAAGCGGCGGTTACCGCTGGAGCCAACCAATCAGGTAACTGAGGATAGATTCGCTCCCACACTGAGCGATCGACCGCTGGAATTGGATAGGCGATGGCCACCAATGCCGTCCGGATGGCCGATTCGGGTTCCGGCAGACCACTGCAATATTCCACAAAATCTTGTAAAAATTCCCAATCCGAAGGCAGAATTGGCCGCTGAGAAAAATGACTAGCAATCAGCCGCTGATAGAGTTGGCCTTTCCGGGTGTGCCAGGCCGTTTTCAACTCCACTGCTGGAGTCCCGTACCACTGTTGGGAATATTGAGCACGGGCATTGCTCAGTTCTGCCAAAGCTCCTGAATGTTCAGGCGATCGCTCGTAAAGATCCAAGCAGTTATCTATCCAGTTCAACCAAAACTCGTCCCATTCTGGCAATCCCGGCTCTCCCAGTTCGCGCGGCGGGAATGAAGGGGCGATCGCCCCGGCGGCCGTCCGTTTGCGGAGGAAACCGTTGAGACACCAGGTCATATTCCGTTCATAGAAGTCACAGAAATAGGTGTCAATCTCATATTCATCCCCGCAAACCATCAAGAATTCTTCCAAGGCTTGCAGTGGTTTCCCGGCACTGAGGCTATCTTCCACAATCACATAATCACCCTGGTCAAGCCAGCCGTGGAAAAACTCCAACACCGCAATAGTTGTTCCGTAGGAGTGATCCGCATCCTCAATCACCAACCAAGGGCGCGGTAGGCTGGCCAACCAGTCCGGCGAAAGGGTTTGCCCCAAGTCTCGGCCATCCCCTGCCAAAAAGGTCACCTTTGGATGGCTCACATCGGTCACCGGGTTGATGTCGATCGAGTAGATATGCCCATCAATTCCAAAATTATTCAGGTGATCTCCCAACCAGAGCGCGCTTCCCCCGGCAAAGGAGCCAATTTCAAAAATGGTGCGCGGCTTCAGTTCCCAGAGCAGCAGGGAATAGAGCGCCCAGTCAAAAGGATTTTTGATGGTCTGAATGCCCCGATAGCGGTAGCTGCGAGCGGCCATCTCGATCGCCACCGCGTCGCTACCCGTCAGGAAGGAGGTTTGGATGGGGCGCACTGAGTCCCAGGGGCGATCGCGCCAGTGACAAAACCGACCCTCAGCGTTCATTAGCCCAGCATTGGGGTCTGGGGCTGACGGTGTAGCAGACTCTGCCCGATCACTGGCCCCCAATTCGGAGCCAGCCACCTCCGTTAACTCAGACAATCGAGGACTGCCAGCCTCAGCGTTCCCTAGGATGTCATTTTTTTTTGAGCCTCGGACTCAAACACCGCCGCGTACAGCGGGAACAGCCAACCGGGCAAACGGGTTGCCGCGTCCTTCACCTGCATTTGTCCCGGCGCGTAGTACATCATTGCGCCCAAGAACGCATTCAAACCACCGGGCTGCTCGAAACCACGCGCTGCTGTTTCCGCCAGCTTCACCAGCAGTTCCCGCTCCCCATCCGTCAACGGCTCCCGTTGGAATCCTGATTTCAGGTACATGCCATAACGGCGACCCAGTTCACTGTTGAACACAGCCTCCAGTTGAGACGGGGGAACCGTCAGCCAAAACTCAGCCACCCGTTGTCGCAATTGGCGGAGTTCCGCCACCGTTTCCCCATCTTCCGGGTCGATTTCGTAGAGATTGGAGCAGCCCAAGAAGCGGTTCAGAAACACCATGTCCTCCGCCAAATTGGGGGGCTGGCTCACGGCGGGTGGAGCAGCAGCAGTCGGGGCGGCCGTGGGGACGGTTGGTTGCGGTGACGGCACTAAGGGAGCAGTCGTCGCTTGACCCGCTTCAAAAATTCGCTGATAGTCCGGCAGCAACCAAGCCGGTAAGCGATTGGCTGCGTCCCGTACCTGCATTTTGCCCGGTGGCAGATACATCATGATTGCCAACAGCGCATTCAGCCCCGGGTAGCGATCGATTCCCTGACTGATCAGCCCCGTCAACTCCTGAACAACGGACTCCTCTTCCGGGCGTAAGGGATAGTTTTGATAGCCACTGTCAAGCAGGGCCAAGTAGCGGCGACCAAATTCACTCTTGTAGAGAGACTCCAGTTGCTCAAGGGGTGTTTGCGCCCAAATTTGCCCCACCTGCTGACGGATGAGCCGCAGTTCTTCTGCGATCGAGGTCTCTTCGGGGTCGATGTAGTAAAGATTGGCACAGCCTAACAACCGATTCAGGAAGGTCATGTCCTGATGAAGTGGCGCGGTTGCTGAGGTTGGCGGGGCGATCGGGGCTGGGGTTTCGACTGGCTGGGGTGGGACGATCGGGCTGTTCGATTCAAACACCTGTTGATAGTCCGCCAGCAACCAGGCGGGCAAACGGCTGGCCGCATCGCGCACCCGCATTTGACCCGGTTGGTAATACAACATGGCGGCCATCAGGGCTTGGACACCTTGGGGGCGATCAAACCCTTGGGCAATTTGGCTGCTGAGAGATTGCAGCAGGGCTTGCTCGGCCGCGTCCGGTTGTTCGTTTTGAATGCCGCAGGTCAAAAAGGCTCGGTAGCGACGACCAAACTCACCGGCATAGATGGCGGCTAACTGCTCGCCGGGCATTTGGGCGATCCAATCCACAAGCGATCGCCGCTGCTTGCGACACTCTTCGATCACCATCGGCTCGGTGGGATCGATGTAGTACAGATGCGCCAGCCCCAACAGTCGATTCAGCTCCACCAAAGATTCGTAGGGCGGCACGGTTGGGGGTTGGGCCGGTGCGGCGGCCGCTGGAGCCGGTGACGACGGCGCAGCGGCGAGTGCGGGCGCGGTGGGAGCCATTGTTGCCTCAAAACGCTGCTGGTAATCCGGCAATAACCAGCTCGGGAGGCGGGTGGCTGCGTCCCGAACTCGCATGGTTCCCGGCTTCAGGTAGAGCATCGAAGCCATCAGCGCCCCGAGGCCGCCCGGTTGCTCCAAACCCGCAGCCACCTTGGCTGAAAACTGCTGCAAGAGGGCCTGCTCGTCGTTGGTGAGGGGCTGCTCAGTTAGATCGCTGTAGAGGGCTGTGCGATAGAAACTGCCTGCTTCGCCCTGGAAAATATCATCGAGGTGGCGATCGGGTAGATTCGCCCAGAAGGTGGCAAACACACTGCGGATGTAGCGCGCATCGGATAATACATCACCGCGATGATCCGGAATGCCGGCCTGGTCGGGCTGCTCCAAGAAGCGGCGAGCCACGTCAATCAGCGGCATGGCTTGCCGGCCCTGGTTACGAATGGTGAAAATCCGCCACCATTCTTGGGCAATCAACATATGCAAGTCGATCGGGCGGTTGTGGGCTAGGGCAAACCAGATTTTGACCTGCTGGTAACTGTCCGTCCATTTTTCGCTGGCTTCGGTCAGGGCCCACGTGGTGATCGAGTCGGGGTGCGATCGAAACATCGTCATCGGTTCCGGCACGTAGGCCACCCGCTCATACCGCTGGGCCACCAACAAATGGGCCAACACATCGGTGCCCATCGAGTGGTCGGGATAATCTTTGACGATCGGTGAGGGCACCTCCAGCAACACGCTTTCGCGCAAGTCCTTCAGCCGGAACAGGGAGGCTACGGGCGAGTTGGGGACGCTGGCTCCCTGTTTGTAGAGCATCAGGCTCAAATATTCATCGCGGCTCAGGTAGCCGGGGCGATCGCCATGGTGGTCGTAGAGCACCTCACCCACACCCTGATCGCTAAAAATCCGCGCCGCGTTAAACACCAAGCCCACCGTCGGATCGCTCAGGTAGGGTAGGGTTTTTTCCAGGGAATCGGGCGAAATCAGGTCATCAGACCAGACGCATTTGGCATAGTAGGCGCGGGCTTCGGCCATGCAGCGCTGCCAGTTGCGAATCGGCCCGGTGTTGGTGGGCTGCTGAAAGATCCGCACGCGGCTGTCTTGGCGGGCCAGCTCCTGACAAACTTCCCAAGTGCCATCGGTGCTGGCATTGTCCACAATCACCACTTCAATGTCGCGGACGGTTTGCGCCAGGGCTGATTCCACCGATTGCCGCAGGATGGTGCGGCGGTTGTAGACGGGAACCAGGATGCTAACCAGGGGTGCTGACATGGCGATCGCGCGGGTGAGGGAGCGGTGAGGCGGAATAAATTCAGGATGGCTGGGCTAGTCGGCCGATTGCCAGAACCAGTCTACCGTTTGCTGGATACCCCGTTGCAGATCGATTTGGGGTTGCCAGCCGGTGGCGGTTTGCAGCCGATCGATCTGGGCTTGTAGGTACATCACCTGATCGGGGCGGTAGGGAATGGCCCCGTAGGCCGGTTCGATCGCCGGGTTGGTGAGGGCGCGGATCGTTTCCACGGCCGTTTTCAGGGGGACGACTTGCCCGGAGCCGAGGTTAAAGATCCCGGCCGATTGGGTTTCGACTAGGCGGCGAATCGCCTCGGCCGCATCGTCCACATGCAAAAAGTCCCATTGCTGTTCGCAGGGGGTGACAGCGGGCGATCGCCCCGCCGCAAATCCCCTGATCAGGTAGGGAAACAACCGCTGAGGGGCATCGTCCGGCCCGTAGACGGTGTAGATTCGCACCCAGGTTCCCACCAAATTGGCAGCCGCCGCCAAGCCCAAGCCCGTCCAGCAGGCCGCCAGCTTGGCTTGCCCATAGAGCGAGGTGGGCAGAGCGGGCGATCGCTCATCGGTTTGCACGTTCGGGTTGCCATATTCCAACTGCGACCCAATGCCCACCCATTGCCGACAACCGATCGCGGCTGCCAGTTGCACCGAGGCGATCGTTAGGGGCAAGTTCTCGGTAATTTGCCAACCGGAGTCCCGCGCTGTCGTGGCTGTGCCGCTCCAGGCCAGATGAATCAGGGCGATCGGTTGCTCGGCCTGGAGGCGATCGACCAAATCAGGATCGGTTAAGGCGGCCGATTCCACGATCGCGCAGTCCAGCCCCGCCAACCGTCGCCGATCGGACTCGGGCCGCACCAGGGCGATCGGGCGGTGGCCTGCCCGCAGCAGCGATCGCACCACGGCGGCCCCCACAAAACCCGTGGCTCCGGTTAAGGCCACGGTGAGCGGTTCGCGAGCAGGCACCATCATGGCTGCAAAAACTGGCGATACCAGGCGATCGTTTCTGCCAACCCCGCGTCCAGGCTGTATTGCGGTTGCCAGCCCAGTAGGGTGCGCGCCTTGGTGGAGTCAAGATATTGCGATCGAATCTCGCCCTTGGCGGTGTTTTGAATATCCGGCTCCAGATGCGAGCAGTCCATCAACCGCCGCACCGCATCCACCACCTCCAACACGCTCAGGGCGGTCTCGGGGCTGAAGTTAAACCCTTGACCCAACACGTCCGGTCGGTTCACGGCTTCGGCTAACTGGAGATAGGCCACCGCCGCATCTTTCACATAAACGTAATCACGCACGAACTGGCCATCGCTGCGAATGATCGGCCGCTGACCCGCCAGGAGCGATCGAATCGTGCCGGGAATGATACGGCTCCAGTTCAAATCCCCACCGCCGTAGATGTTGCCGCACCGGGCGATCGCCACCGGTAGACCGTAGGTGTGGGCATAGCTTTGGGCAATCAAATCGGTGCAGCTCTTGGACACCTCGTAGGGATGCTGACCCGCCAAGGGCATGGTTTCCACGTAGGGCAACTGCTCGGGCGAACCATAGGCCTTGTCGCTGGAGGCAATCACCACCTGTTGCACCAACCCGGCATGGAGCCGACAGGCCTCCATCAGGTTGTAGGTGCCGCGCACATTGGCTTCAAAGGTCTGCCAAGGAAATCGGTGCGCCACCCCGACGATCGCTTGGGCCGCCAGGTGAAACACCGTCTGAATTTCCGGCTCATTAATCGCCCGCTCCAGTGTCCAGAAGTCTTCTAAACGCCCCGAGACGATCGAGCAGCGTTGATAGTCGCCACTGCGATAAAACTCGGATTGGGGATCTGGGTCGCGCACCAAGGCCGTGACCGCCGCCCCGCGATCGAGCAGCGCCTTCACCAACCAAGCCCCAACCACCCCCGTGGCTCCCGTCACCAACACGCGGCGATCGCGCCAAAACCCGTCTTGATTCATCCCTACCTTCCTTTACCAAACCTTCCAGGGGGCGCGCTGCTCCTGCCACAGACCGTCCAATAGTCGCACGTCGCGCAGAGTGTCCATGCATTGCCAGAACCCCTCATGCCGGTAGGCCGCTAGTTGCCCCGCCGCTGCAATTTTTTCGAGGGGGCCATGTTCAAACATGCAGTCTTCTGTGATGCAGTCCACGGCGGCCGGCTCCAGCACAAAGAAGCCGCCGTTGATCCAGCCCTCGCCCACCTGCGGTTTTTCTTCAAACTCGGCCACGAGGTCGCCATCAAACCGCAAGCTACCAAAGCGGGCCGGGGGGCGCACGGCGGTCATAGTGGCCAGCCGTCCCGATCGCTCATGGAACGCGATCAGCTGACGAATATCCACATCGGCCACGCCGTCGCCATAGGTCAACAGAAACCGCTCGCGCCCAATGAAGTCGGCGATTTGGCGAATCCGCCCGCCGGTTTGGGTTTGCAGCCCCGTGTCGATCAGGTGGATCGTCCAATCTTCGCAATCGCCATTGTGGACGGTGACTTCACCGGTTCCCAGCTTGACCGTGAGGCTGCTGGCCCGGGGGCGGTAGTTCAGGAAATAGTCCTTGATCACTTCACCCTTGTAGCCGAGGGCGATCGCAAACTCCCGAATGCCATAGGCGGCATAGATTTTCAGGATGTGCCACAGGATCGGCCGCCCGCCCACTTCCACCATCGGCTTGGGCTTCACGGTGGTTTCCTCTTGCAAGCGCGTGCCCAAGCCGCCTGCTAGGATCGCTGCCTTCATGGCCTACAATCCAGCGCGGGGTGTGGCGGCCGGGTCTTTGCGGAACCAAACCCCGGTGTAGTCGATCGGCTGTAGTCCAAACTGCACTTGCCATTGGGTTTGCAGGTCGTCGATCGCCTTGCGACAGCCTTCCCAATGGCCATAGTCATCAATTTGAATCGCTCCGCCGGCCACGACTTGACCGTAGAGGTGGTGGAAAATGTCGATCGTCGATTCGTACCAGTCGCCATCGGCATGCAACAGGGCAATGTCGCCAATTTGCCCCCGGGTAACCGGCAGGGTTTGGTTAAACAGGCCCTTCACCGGCACGACGATCAACTCCACACCCAAGGCTCGGCAAACCACATTCAGGTTCTGTTCGATCGGTGCGCCCAACGTGCCCGCCCCAAAGCCAGTGTCGTTAGCGGGAACTCCGTTGGCGCGATCGACCTCCGTGGGGTCAGGCATGCCCTCAAAGGTGTCAAAGGCATAGACCTTGCGAGGCCGGCGGCTGTAGCGCGCGATCGTGGCGGCAATCAGAGCAGCAGCCCCCCCTTTGCAGGTGCCGCACTCGACAATATTCCCGGGCAAATCCGCCAAGCAAATGTCCTTGGTCAAGCGATAGAGCGACAGCAGCCGCGCCTCACTCAGGAAGGTGTAGGGCTGCACCACCGGCAACCACTGCTGAAACTCGGTTAAGCCACCATCGGCGATCGCCCCATCGGAAATGCCGCTAACCATAAAGCTTTGCAGATGGGCGGGCAGTTCCCACCGCACGCTCGGGTCGGGCAGGTGACGCACCGGCTGCACTTGCCCGCGCCAGGCCACACCCATGATTTGCATGGTTTGGTACACCATCGTGTTCCAACCCTGTTGGCGCAGGTATTCCAGCCCTTCAGCTACATCGGGCGAGGCGAGGTCATGGAAGACGATCGCCGCGTCCGGGGCTACCAGTTGGGCGCAAACCATTGCATCTTCGAGGGGGCCGGGACGCTCGTGGTTGCCATCAATGAAAATCAGCGACCAGGGCTGTTGGCGTTGAGCCGCTAGCTCTTGCACTGCTTGGGGGCTGTAGCCGGGCACCAAATTCACGCGATCGCGCACCCCCGCCGAGGTCAGTGAATCGGACACAGTTTGATGGACACCGGGATCGCTCAAGAGCGGATCGACCACATCCAACTGCACCCCCGCCAGGGCCAAATGGCAAGCCGACCAGCCCATCCAGCAGCCAATTTCCAGTGCGGGCTTACCTTGGAAGGCCAGAGCCATGTTGTAGAGCAGGTGGGCCTCATCGCG
Organism: Limnothrix redekei LRLZ20PSL1; assembly: GCF_043235035.1. Lineage (NCBI taxonomy): Bacteria > Bacillati > Cyanobacteriota > Cyanophyceae > Pseudanabaenales > Pseudanabaenaceae > Limnothrix > Limnothrix redekei. The sequence goes on from NZ_JAZAQF010000030.1 coordinate 28,717, forward strand.
GCTCAGGAAGCCGACGGTGGGACTGCGGCGATCAACGTACCAGTTGTGGGGAACTTCCTTACGCAGATAGGGCCAGGTGATCGGGGTGCGATCGCCTAGGGTCAGGTTCGGAAAATGAGCATCGGGGAAAACCGGCTGCAAGCCCGGTGCGATGTAGTCCCGGTAATGCTGCTGCAATTGCTGATCGATCTGTCTGGCTCGATCGCCCGCCGAGCGATCGGCTAGCCCATCGAGGGCCTCACCCAAGGCGCTGTAGGCTCCAGCCAGCGTCGGTTGTTGGAGCAGCATTTGCCGCAAGCTGGCGGCGCGATCGACCCATTGGCGTTGTTCGAGCGATTCCGACAGCATAGAACTCCCACTAAACAACCGTGACTCCGAAAAATCATCTGCGGCGACGCAATGCACCACTCGGCTCGGGTGACGCAACGGAAACGGCAAAGCTTCAGCCGGTAGATTAGCCAGCGGACTGTCGCCCTTGGTGTGGGTGGCTTGTTCGCCAAATCCCGCATTCGAGACCAGGTTGCGCGCTGGCAAAATCGTCAAGCCACCCCGCCGCCAGCAGGCAAATACCCAGGCATAATCCCATGTATCGAAGCCCTCGTAACTGCCCTGAAAAATATTGGTCCAGTACTGTGCTGAAGCTTGATCGCGCAGTAGTTTAAACAGCCAGCCGCGATCGCGCAGGGCTGGCCAGTCGGCCATGGCTAGGTCGTAGTGCTGCCAAGCCCGCCGCCAAGTGGCCCAGCCCCAAATATGCGGATAGCGGGAGAAGTAGTAGCTATCTTCCGTGACGGGGCGATCGCCCTGGAAGTTATCGCCCGAGATCGCCATCACCCGATCATCATCGCGGTAGCGATCGAGCATTGCCTCGCAGAACTGAAAAAAGCTGCGATCGGGTAAGCAATCATCTTCGAGAACGATCGCCTGCTCCACCTGCGAAAACACCCAATCCAAACCGCTGGCCACCCGCCGCCGACAGCCCAAGTTCTGATCGGCATAGTGCCGCAGAATCTCGCAGGGCCAATCCACTTGCTCAATCACGTCCCGCGTTTGCTGACAGAGAGCCGCCTCCCCAGGACGATCTGATCGCGGCCCGTCCGCAACCACCAACAGCTTGGTCGGTCGCACCTGCCGCAGAATATCCAGCACCCGAGCCGTTAACTGGGGACGATTAAAAATCAGCAGGGCGATCGGTGTACCAAGTTGAGACTTTTCATCCCTGACCACATCCAACTCTGTACGGCTATGCTCTCGAACGACCACCATGCAGACAGACGATCGGAGGACATCATCATGATTCATGCGCTCAAATACCCAATGTCCCAGTATTTTTTTACCTTGTACTTGGGTGATTGAGAGCGCTTTTTCTAGGATCTCTACCAGTGCAGTGGTTCTAAATAAACCGCAATACAGAGGAGCTAACGGATCAGAAAAGAAACTACTGCGGGCAATTGCCTCCTCAACACTGTAGACGGGAGACCGATCTGTAAATACAGACTCGGTAATTCTGCCATTCTTTTCGATCCATACCCCAAAGCGAATAGCCTGAATATCCCATGAGTCTATCTGTATCAGCCTTGCAAGGCCAGTACTTAGAAATGCTTCATCATATTGCAGGCAATCATGGGCGATAAGACAGTAGTTTTCTGTGACTGCCTTAACTTGTAATAATAGAGATTCGGCATTAAGAAGCGGGTCTTGAATAGTAATCGGATACACTCGAATCTTTTGATGCCGGGAAGTCTGAATTCCCAGAGGCAAAGACCTGGCAATCTCCTGTTTCGATGATCTCACCGGAACAATCAGAGCAATACTGGCCCCTTCAATGTTTGAATTCTGTCGAGAGAGATCGATCCCTTTTTGGCAAATAGACTCTCGCAGAGCTTGAATTTCCTCTGATTTCTGTCTTAGGAAGGTTGTTTCAATTTCAATGTCAGTGGAGTAAGTGTCTACCGAGTTCTCAGGTTGAGGATAGAGAGGAACATTATCCAATAAATGATCGCAGAGGCGATCAAGCTCAGGATCTTTCCCAGGTTTTAAGTCATCCAAGGATTGGATACGGATATCTAGCTGATGGCGATTAGCCACTCCAAAGGAATTAAACCTTTTTGCGAATCTAAAATAATAACTATAGGTAAAGCGGTATAAAACCCTAAGATCTTCAATGTCTAATAGGGATGTTTCCTGAAATAGATTATCAATAAGTCTGGCCAAACTCGGCTTATCTAAATCAGTCAGGCAGAAACGTAGCCCCTTAGCATAGGGTGACTGTTGAGCAACCAGAGAGGTTACACCACGAGCAGCCGCTTCAATAGAAACTGTGCTGAAAAACGATAGTGAAATATCAATAGTCCAAAGCAGCGCATAGGAAGTTATTTCTTCCGTTGGCATAATAATCCGTACATTGCTTGGCAAAGTCTCAGCCTGTTTGTAAGCTTTTGTTAGAAAGTTGCCTTCAGGTGTATCGTTGCCAATGCCACCAATATGCGGGTGATGACGAATAACGAGGTATTCATCACGCTCTCTGAAGATATCAATAAGATGTTCTAAAAATTCTAGCTGACTGATTCCTATTTGCCACTCCTTAGAGCAAGCTAGCTCATCTTCGCTAGATGAGAAAAAAACTAGAATTTTTCGATTCGGAGGAATGCGAAGGAAAGACCTGACCTCTTCGTAAGTTGTTTGTAAGGTATAAAAGGGTTCCCAGTTGGTATTGCGACCCAGTTCTCGCTCTAGGAAATAGTGACTAACGGTCTTCAGCTCAGGTTCCTTTAGCGGTATGTTTTGCCACTGATCGACAATTTGACGATATGGTGCCTGACTTAGGCATGTTTGGTTTTCAAAAAAGCTGAAGCTATCATCAATAAGTCCCCGTTCGTGGACTAAGACTGGAATGCCTTGATGGCGTACTGCTTCGTATGCCGCACGATAGGGAGTAAACCTTGCATTAAAAATAATTACTTTACAGGGGTTGTATTCATGAACTAAGCGGCTGAAGGTTAAGTAAGTTAAGAGTCCATCTCGCAGATGGTTTCGATGGGCCTTTTGAACAATGGGGTCAGAAAGCCCCTGCTCCGCAATACGAAAATGGGTATAAATGGTTGAAGTAACCCAACTGCCTACCGGTAGGTCAAGGTAGTGAGCATTTGCATAATCCGTTGGCTGCAGTTGATCTAGCCAAGCATCGACTAGCTGTTCATCTTGTAAGGTTATTAGGGTTCTTAATTGGAGACAGGGCAATCCAAAAGATTGAAATAGTGCTTCCCCGAATTGATGACAGTTGGAACACTGAAGCCCATGCCACGTCTCATCCAATTGTCTACCGATAACGGGGCAATCCCGGAAAACCCCGTCACACCGAATAATTAAGCTTTCACAGCCTCTGATTTCTAGTGCTTTGGCAAGAACAGCATCCACTTGGTTGTGAATGCCCCACCAACCATAGGGAGCGAAAAAAAGGAACTTTTTAGATTCAGTTTTATCAATTTTCACTATTCAGTCTCAGAACACTAGCGATCAAGATCAGGTTAAATCAGTAAGTCCCAAGACATGGGTGTGCCCGCTTTTACTGATCGCCCGACCCGTTGACCGAGCAGAACATCATAGTATTTGGGTGGCAAACCTAGCCCGGGGCGAATGCAGCGGAGGTTATCCGATGTGAGTGTATCGCCAGCAGCCAGATCCTGAGTGATGTATAGGCTACGGCGAAAGATGCGAGATTTTGCCTCTGCTTCCGTCGCACCGTAGGAAACCTGACCCAGGGCTTGCCAAGCTCGCTCTGATTCTACGACCAGTTGTGCCATTTCGGCGGGTTCCATAGAAAAGGTGGAATCTACGCCGCCGTCGGCACGGGAGAGGGTGAAGTGCTTCTCGATGACAGTTGCGCCCATTGCCACGCTAGCCACCGACGCGCCGACGCCCATTGTATGGTCGGACAAACCGACCTGGACGTTGAAGAGTTCCCGAAGGTGGGGAATGGTCGCCAGGTTGCTGTTTTCGGGGGTAGCGGGGTAGGTGCTGGTGCATTTGAGCAACACTAAGTCGTGACAACCGGCTTCCCGCGCGGCGCGGACGGTTTCGTCGAGTTCAGCAACTGTGGCCATCCCAGAGGAAATAATCAAGGGTTTGCCGGTTCTAGCGACTTTGCGGATAAGGGGAAGGTCGGTGTTCTCAAAGGATGCAATTTTGTAGCAGGGAACGTCTAAGGATTCAAGAAAATCAACCGCGGTTGCATCAAATGGCGTACTGAAAGCAATCAGCCCCAATTCTCGACATTTCTGAAAAATGGGTTCATGCCATTCCCAGGGGGTATAGGCTTGCTGATAGAGCTTGTGGAGAGATTGACCGTGCCAGAGCGACTTAGGATCATCAATGAAGAATTCTCCCGCCTCTAAGTCGAGGGTCATGGTGTCGGCGGTATAGGTTTGGAGCTTGAGGGCATGAGCACCTGCTTTGGCAGCCGCTTCGACAATTGCCAAGGCTCTTTCCAGTGATTGGTTATGATTGCCAGACATTTCAGCAATGATCAGCGGGGGATGGTCAACTCCAACGGAGCGCGTAGAAATTTTAAAAGCCATGATTCAGGTATCAGAAGTTGAGGTTAATCATGAAATACGAGTTATCTGGAAGCTGAGTTATACGCTTAAATGCTAACCTTTCAAAAAACTCTGGGATGCGTGTTGTGATTTGAATTACTCCCGGGTTTTCATCAAGCAAGAGCTGGATCATATCAGAGCCTATTTGCCGGCTTCTAAAGTCAGGATGTACGGCCAAGCTCTCTAGAGTTCCTCCTTTGCTGTTAGGGGCTAGATAGGTAAATCCTATAATTTTCTCATTCTTGTCAATGGCAATATAAGCTGGAAAGCCAATTCTATACTGTTCAATCAACCGATAAAAAACATCTTTTGGAGGCTTGGGATAGCAAGTGTCCAACAATTCTTTCAGTCCAGGTAAGATATTGTTTAAGTCGTTGCGACTATAAATTGCGATACTGTCTTTCGTTGACAATGTCTTCTTTCTACTTATCATTTTCCAAGCATTCCACTTTTAGCGAATATTGTCTTCCGTTCAGCTTAAAAAATGCCGGATATTTTTCGTTGTCTACGATACGAAGAAGATTAAATTGTTCTGCCAGAGGCTGAGAGCTATCTAACCGGCTATTCTCGGGTGTTCGGCGAGGATAAAATGATTCTTGCCCATTTTGTTGCTTGGCGGACTGCAACAGCTCTGGGTAGCGGTTGACAAACTCTCGACACAGGCGCAAAGTTGCTGCCGCTTGAGCTTGCCTGAGTTCGTCGATGAGTTCGTGCCCTTCAAACTCTAACCATTCTTGTAGATAAATATCGCCGCTGTCTACCTGATCGGCCGCCTCGAACAGCGTCACGGGAATACGATCCCTTCCTTCTAGAATTTGCCAGGTCAAAGGCGACCAACCTTTCCCACTCGGTAAATCGCTTTCATGGACAACCAAATTATTGCGAAACTGGGCCAAGACTTCGCCGGAAACAATCTGACCACAACTGAGATAAAAGCACAAATCTCCGGGTTGCAGTTCTTCAATCCGATGCGTCCATAAAACCCTGTGACCGTCATGAATCCATGCTAATACGAGATCGTACAGATGATCGTTTAACCAGCTTTGACGGTCGGAGAGAATGGCAAGCGAAAGACATTGGCCATTCCTGAAAATGGGGGGGGGGATTGTTCGTCAAAGCCTAGGCGTAAAAAAACCATCCGCGATGCAGCATTTTCCGGTTTCACATCAGCCCGAAGATAAGCTATTTGGGTATTTCGGAGCAGTTGCATTCCCAAACGAATAAGCTGAGTTGCCCAGCCGCGCCCTCGCACCAAAACATCTAGGGAGTAATCAACGATCGCCTCTTCACCTTTGAGATCGAACCGAATTTGACCAACCGGCAGAGTCTCAGCTTCTAAAACTCCCAGAAAACAGTTTGGATCGGCAAGCTTTTTCTGAAACCAAGTTTGATGGAGTTTCCAGGAAATCGGCTCCGTTTGAAATGACTGGCGGCGGACTTCTGGCTCATTAACCCAGTCATAATAGAGGGGAGCATCTTCGGCTTGGGCCAGTCTCAATTTGAGTTGATCGGGTGAGGTTGGCTTCAAAGCTTCCGCTACCCGCAGCGCTCCCAACCCATCCACTTGCAGCCTTGCCCGATCGGCCATTTCCAAAAGACGCAAGGGACATTGCACCAGTGAGTCGATCGCACTTCGCAACCGCTCCACATCCACCGTTTCAACCCTGCCCAGGTACTCAATCAGCCCGCGATCCTGGAGCGCCTGACAAGCCGAAACCTGATTGTCCGCGATGCTCACCACCAGCGTGGGCAACCCCAGACACAACCGCTCCCAAGTCGTCGTTCCCCCCGCCCCTACTGCCAAATCCGCCTGAGCCATCAAATCCGCCAGATGAGGACGAGGATCGTGTAGCACAGTATGGGGGCGTTGCGCCACTTGCTGCGCGATCGTGGCGCGATGGGGATTGGTCGCCCCAACCACCACATCCACCGCTAGAGACCCGAACCGAGGAGCCGATAACGCTTCGATCGCTTTCCCAGTCATATTCTGAGAATCAGTCCCCCCAAAGAACACCAACACCCGCCGCACCTCCCCCGTTCGAGACGACTGAGTTTGACGATAGGCCGCATATTCCGGGCGCAACAGAGCGTACCGAGATCCCACCAACAAGCGGCAAGACTCTGGAACCAACGCCTGATAGCGACTTGCCCCCGTCACACTCTCATTTTGGTCGAGTAACAGATCGCAATCGTGGGGACGGTTGGCTAAATCGTCCAGAACCATAATTTGACCCACATGGGGACGTAGCCGCCGTTCCCATTCACTACTCAGTCCGTAGTGATCGACAATCAGCCAATCCGGTTTTTCTCCAGCTAGGGCGGCGATCGTCTCCGTAGCATCAGTCTCCTGAGACACCCCTAGCCATGCCGCATAATTTTCTGACATTTCCGGTGGGTCGCCCTCCTGCGGTGCAGCCAGAACCGTCACCGGAAAAGCAGCTTCACGAAGCAGCGGAATCAGGTTTCCAGGAAGATCGCGGCAAATAAACCGCACCTCAAGCCCTCGCTGGCGCAACACCTCTGCTAGTGTTCGACAGCGGATCAGATGCCCTGTGCCTATTTGCTGAGATGAATCGACCCGAAAAGCAACCGTCACGGGATTTCTACCCTAAATATCTACCTAAAATAAACGCCTCAGCGGCCTCGACTCCTACCGTTGCCCCTCGCCACCGGGCTAGCGCCTCCACCCCTTGGAGCGATCGCGGGTGCGGCCAAACTCGCAACTCCTCAGCATAGGCATCTAGTGCTTTTAATTTGCAGTCTAAAGTGCTGGAAATATCGACAAACCAGTTGGGCGTAAATGCGGGAGCAGAACCCGGAGGCTGCCACTCCGTACTGGATGGAACTTCAAAAAACAAGAGAGTTCGCACCGGATGTCCTGGTTGAGGACGGCAAGCGGTTACAACGGCTTGATGGACTCGCTGGTGATCGATATTGACATCGCCAGCGTGGTGCGTCAAAACGGTATCCGGCTGGTGCTGGGCGATCGCCTGTTCGATCACCTGGGCGATCTTAATCAATTCAATGGTGTCGAGCCGATTATCTGGGAAATCATGGAATTGTACGGAGTGGATGCCTAAGCAGTTGGCAGCTTGGCTGGCTGCTGCTTGGCGACGCTGATGTTCTGCCGAATCGGCGCGATCACGGGCGGTGACACCATCGGCTAGGAAAATAACGTTTACGGTCGATCCTTCAGCGGCGTGATGGGCGATCGTTCCACCGCAACCCAGGACTTCATCATCAGGGTGTGCCGCAACAACGAGTAATGATTGATAAATTCTCCCCATGAGTAAGGATCACGCCATTTGGACTGGAGAGTAGTTACTGCGAACTGGTATCCCGAACTGATACAAAAAAGCTTTCGCTCCAGCCGGGGTTTGCTCTGTGAAATGAAACATACTTGCAGCTGCTACGGCTGATGCGCCACCTTCTTGAATTGCTTGGCGCATATGTTCATAGGTACCAGCTCCTCCAGAAGCAATAACTGGGATATTGACTGATCGCACAACCTGGTCAATTAACTCAAGATCGTAACCAGTCATTGTGCCATCTCGGTCAATGGATGTAATTAAAATTTCACCTGCCCCTCTAGCTTCAAGGGTTTTTGCCCAGTTGCCAGGATCTTGACCCGTAGGAACTGTCCCTGAATGACTAAAGCACTCATAGGAGCCATTATCCATTCGCTGAGCATCAATACTTGCAACAATGCATTGCACACCAAACCGACTGGCAGCTTGCTCCAGCAAAGATGGATTGGTATAAGCCGCTGTATTAATGCAAATTTTATCTGCACCGACTCGTAGAAGTTTTTGAATTTGATTGAGGTGCATGATGCCACCACCTACCGTAAAGGGTACAAAGCATTCCTCAGAAAAGTCATGAATTGACTCATAATCTGGTTCCGAATCATCGCAGCTGGCAGTAATATCGACCAGGATCAACTCATCAACATCACGAACATTGTAGACTTTAATCGCTGGTAGCACGGGCCCAACTCTTCGCCAGCTATTGAAGCTGATTCCTTTAACCAGCCCAAAATTCTTCCATAAGAGGGTTGGAATGACACGTACTTTTAACATTTTGAATGAGTTAGGAAATTTTGCAAAAGGCGCAAGCCAGCCTTAGAGCTTTTTTCGGGATGAAACTGAGTCCCGATTACAAGATTTTTTTGGACTGCTGAAACGATAGGCACCCCATAATCGGCGATCGCTAAACAATCCGCATTATCATCGAGTACAAACGAGTAGCTATGCACGAAATAAAAATCTGTTCCTTCAGGGATTGCTTCTAGAATTGGAGCCTGTTGATAAGACGGCACGATCGAATTCCAACCCACGTGGGGAACTCGTAGTTGGCATCCCAACTGCTGTAAGTGTCTAACCTTTCCTGGAATAAACCCCAGTCCAGGTGTATTACCCCCCTCTTCGCCGGTTGTGGCCAGCAACTGCATCCCCAAGCAGATCCCCAAGAGGGGTTTGCCTTGTACTGCAATATATCTAGTCAATACATCGACCCATCCACCACTGTTGAGAGAGTTCATGCCATCTGCAAAGCTTCCTACCCCAGGTAAAACTAGATGGCTAGCTTCCTCTAATTGACTGGGCTGATCCGCAATCAGTGCATCTGCATCTATAGCTTGAAAAGCACGCAGCACTGACCCAAGATTACCCATTCCGTAGTTGATGATGGCAACTTTGCTCATGGGTTATCGTAGTTAATCTTGGTAAGATTGCCATGGTGATCTTTGACTAAATTGCCATTCGCATCTCGTTTAAAAATCTTCTTGTTTGTGAATTTATCGCAGATTTTAATGAACTGATCTACAGTCAAGTCCAGTGGTTCGAGAATATCTTCCAGGGATTTGCCCAAATACTCCCAGGGAAATTGACCATCCAAGCGCCGCACAATACTCAGTGCATCAGTGCGGGTCAATCGTTCTCGGCGGACATGTAAACAAGCGAGATCTGTAGCACGGCCAAAGCCAAACTTGAGAAATTTGAAGTAGTCATGAATGCCCGTTTGGTGGTTGTCGAGGTTCTCGTAGCTGACCATTGACCCCTCTACTGCTTGATGATAGGTGGTGAAACCATAGGCTTGAGCAATCAGAGCGTTTGACAATCCATCCCAAGGTAGGTAGTAGCCTAAAAAGAGGCCAGTCACCCCAACTTTTGCTAAGTCTTCATCACTGGGATAGGTGTAAGGAATTAAGTGCTTGGCCTCAATACCTTCCATGCCAATCAAATCTGAAACCCGTAAACCCAAAAGCCCCCCAAATTCCTCGAGCCAGCGACGGGTGAGGGTATTGTTCTCAGCAGCGGATGCTGGCCCGCCATACTCATTCTGAGAATTTTCCCCCCAAATAATCAGGGGAACATTAAACTGAACAGCGGCTCGCACAGGAATCGTGAAAATTCCCACATGTTCGGGCCAAGAAATATCACCAACTTGTGTCAAGCCAATGCGATTGAGTTTGGCCCGGACATTAGGATTGGGTGACATTTCAATATGGTCTACACCCAATCGCTTGATATTTTCAATGTTTTTACGACCAATACTGGATAGATCACAGGTCGTTGATGTGACGCAAAGAGGGTTTAGCCCTAGCTGCAAGATGCGAATGACTTGGTAGGTGCTATCTTTTCCTCCCGAAACTGGAACAATGCAATCCCAGTTGCTACCGGTTGGCCGGCGATACTTTTCAAGAACCTGAAGTAGTTCTTGATAGCGACTATCCCAGTCAATGGCAGTTCGGTTTTCGTAATTTCGACAAGCGTTGCAGATTCCTTGCTCGTCTAAATGTAGATCCGGCTTGGTATCAGGCATGACGCAGCGATTGCAATAAGTCAGCATGTTTAACCTCGCTTTTCCATCAAGAACCAGGTGATGTCATCTTGGGGGAAGTTAGGATCGCGCTTGTAGGCAAATCCATAATCAATCAGTTTGAGATCGGGGTATCCATCAAGAACTTCGCCACAAAAGTCTCGTTTGAAGAGCCGGTCAGTATGGCCTCGATAGCTAATGGTGACAGGGCTAGGGTTGTAATACTCACAGATCAACAAGTATTTTCCTGTTGACTGATAGAGCGCCTCATAAACTTGCGGGAGCCAGTCTGGATTGATATGAATTAAGACACCCTTGATGAGCACCAAATCCCAAGTGCGATCGGGTGTAAAGCCCAAAATAGAATTGACGTGAATCTGATCAGAAGGAATGAGTTTGGCTAGCTCTGCTGCCGCTGTTGGATTGATTTCGATCGCATACTGATCCTGCTTGGGATACAGGAGCTGCAGTGCTTTGAGATTCATTCCAACATTCGCTCCAAACTCAATGCAGCTGTGAAGCTGACTCGCTTGTGCCAACGCTTTGGCAAAAAAAGCGAGGTTTGAAGCCAATAAGTCACTGCCTATATTGCGACTAATGTACTCGCTGCCAAACTCACCTGCCCAAAAATTTTCTTGCTCGGTTTGGAAGGTCATCGCATCGTCTCAAAGGATACTGAACAAAAGAGCTTAGATATGCTGACTGGCTATCAATCTGGATGAGGGCGAGTCAATGATGATGAACTAGATATTTCTTGAAGTGTACTGAATAATAGCTCCGCATGTTGCCAATCTTCTAGGGTGTCAATATCTTGCACCTGATATCTGGGAAGCACAATCGGCATCGCATGATTCGAGAAAATGGGTTGACGATCAAGAAATGCTTGGGCACGTCCCCAGTAAAATTGGCCAGCATCATGGTAAGCCTCTTCTAGGTCTTGAGATCGAGTCGCTTGGTATTCAGGATAAAACATGGAAATTCGACCCTCATCTGTCACTTTGAGAGCACGCTGAATTGGAAAGGGAAAACTAGTCACTGAGAAAGCGTAGTTACTTGAGTGCTCAATCAAGGACTGTAAGGCGGTGGCTAAATTAGTAAAGACTACAAAGGGAGCAGTGGCATAGATGCAACAGACAAACTCTGGTGATTGTCCATCTAGCATCAATTGTTGAATGGCATGGTTAACGACAGATAGTGTATCAGTGTGATCATCGGCTAGGTTGGCTGGACGTATAAACGGAACTTCAGCTCCCCACTCTTGAGCAATATCAGCAATTTCCTGATCATCCGTTGAAACAATGATCCGATCAAAGCAACTGTTGTCGATCGCGGCACGAATTGACCAGGCAATAATGGGCTTTCCACAAAAATTCTTGATGTTTTTGCGAGGAATTCGCTTGCTGCCGCCTCGAGCAGGAATAATGGCAATATTCATTGCAAGACCTCTTTTAGTGTTGCAACGACACGATCTTGCGCTGACTCCGTTAAGCCATAGTAGAGGGGGAGGCTAATAGCGCGTTGGTAGTATTGTTCTGCTGCGGGAAACGATTGATGACTGAACCCCAAATCTTGATAGTAGGGCTGCAGGTGCACTGGAATATAGTGCAAATTAACACCAATGCCCGCTTGACGAAGGGCTTCAAAAATGGATCGGTGGCGACGAATAAGATCAGGTTCAGCTAACTGAATGACGTATAAATGCCAGCTAGAGTTAGTGTTGGGGTCTTGATAGGGCAGTATAAGGGGAAGTGATTGGAGCAGTTGATTATAACGATCGGCTAAAAATCGACGACGGGCAACAAATTCATCAAGTCGTTGAAGCTGACTAAAACCTAAAGCAGCCTGTATATCTGTAATGCGGTAATTGAGCCCCAATTCTAACTGCTGGTAATACCAGGGGCCGTCGGATAACCCTCGCATCAGGTTGGGGTCGCGTGTAATGCCATGGGAGCGCAACCGAATCAGTTTTTCATACAGATCTGCACGATTGGTGAGTACCATCCCCCCTTCACCAGTTGTGATGATTTTGACAGGATGGAAACTGAACACAGTCATATCCGAGTAGGCACAGCAACCAATGGGCTGACCACGGTATTGCCCACCAATGGCATGGGATGCATCTTCAATGGTTGTGAAGTGATAGGTCTGAGCCAGTTGGGCAATGGCTGCCATGTCACAGGACTGTCCTGCAAAATGAACAGGAATAACGACCTTGGGAAGCTGTTGACGATGGTGAGCAGCCTCTAGCTGTTTGGTTAACTCAGGAATGCTGAGGTTATAGGTTTTGGGGTCAATATCAATAAAGTCAGTGTTCGCGCCGCAATAGCGTGCACAATTAGCCGATGCTACAAAAGTATTGGGTGAAGTCCAAGACCGATCGCTTGGCCCTAATCCGGCGGCCAAGCATGCGGTGTGTAGGGCTGCTGTGGCACTACTAACAGCGACAGCATATCGAGCACCACAGTACTCGGCCACGGCTTGTTCAAATCTGGGAATTGCCGGCCCTTGCGTGAGCCAGTCGGATTGCAAAACATCAACTACTGCTTGGATATCAGGAGCTGAGATATCTTGTCGGCCGTAGGGAATGTAGCCGGTTTCCATAGCTAAATCATATCCAGCAACTCTACTGAATTCAGCCAGCGATCATTGCGATCGGAGCTGTACTGAAATCCTTCTCCCACGGGTTTGCCTTGCTCGCCCAAACGATTGAAGGCCCAGTCGAGAGGTCTCGAAAATTCGATCGTTGGACGGATGACGTAGTGATCGGGAAAATCAATGGTGAGGTGATAGTCATCGGCTGGGCACATGACTTCATGGAGTTTTTCGCCGGGGCGAATGCCTACCAGTCGATGGGGCAAGTTCGGAGCAATGGCCGTTGCTAAGTCTGTAATTTTCATAGAGGGAATTTTGGGAACAAAAATTTCCCCTCCCTGCATTCTTTCAAAGCTTTTAATGACAAAGTCAACACCCTGCTGCAGGGTAATCCAAAAGCGGGTCATCCGAGGATCGGTGATGGGGATTTCAGTGGCTCCTTCACGTACCAACTTTTGAAAGAAAGGAACGACTGATCCGCGAGAACCAACGACGTTGCCATAGCGAACGACAGCGAATCGGGTGTCTTGTGCTCCAACCACATTGTTGGCAGCTACGAATAGTTTGTCAGAGGCTAGTTTAGTTGCGCCGTATAAGTTGATGGGGTTAGCTGCTTTGTCGGTGGATAGCGCTACAACCTTTGTAATGTTGCAAGCCATGGCAGCGTCAATGACATTGCTGGCTCCATGAATATTGGTTTTAATGCACTCCATCGGGTTGTATTCCGCGATCGGGACGTGCTTGAGGGCGGCTGCATGGACAACATAATCAATGTTTTGCATGGCGAGCGATAACCGATCGCGATCGCGCACATCTCCGATGAAAAAACGCATGATCTCCGAGGTAAACTCCTGAGCCATTTCATACTGCTTCAGCTCATCGCGGGAGTAGATGATGATTTTCCGGGGCTGGTAGCGGTTAAATAATGTTCGGACTAACTGTTTGCCAAAGGAGCCAGTTCCACCAGTTATTAATATGGTTTTGCCGTCAAACATCAGATCACAAGATAAGGAATAAACTGCAGACAACCGGATATTGATAATTTATCAAGGCTTGAGGCTTCTGTTTCCAAACACTGTCAAAAAATTCAAAAGAGATGAAGACTTTCAGGTCGGATTTTAGATAAAAACGATGTCGTCCTAGCTAACAAGGATAAATTCTGATTGAGATGCACCGGTTGCGTGCTTTGAGTATGCTTGGGTAAGGGTGTACAAAAAGTTCAAAAAGCTTATTAGAGCGATATATCTGAAGCCGTCAAGCAACCGCAATTATTATTTCACAACTGCATCGTCTACGCATCTAGACAAAATTAGGGCGATCGCAAAGTTGGCGGGGGGGCGTAGCATGGAAGGGTGAGTCTTTTTCCTTCGCCGCTGGTTTCATTGCAGTCGGGGTGCTGGTTCAAGCTGATTTGTGGCGCGAGTTTCCAGCATTTGCCGGCCATCCGGACTCTGGCCCTGGTCTATGGGCTAGCGGGGGCTGACTGTGTGGATGTGGCTGCTGATCCGGCGGTGATTGCGGCAGCGCGATCGGGCTTGGAGGTTGCCCAGTCCCGATCGGGTCGATCGCCCTGGCTAATGGTTAGCTTGAACGACGGTGAAGACCCCCACTTTCGCAAAGCCCAGTTTAACCCAACTCAGTGCCCTAGTGATTGTTCTCGGCCCTGCGAGCGGGTTTGTCCAACGGGGGCGATCGACCCGGGCGGCGTAACCGAAAGCCTTTGCTACGGCTGCGGCCGCTGTTTGCATATTTGCCCGCTGGATTTGATTGGGGCCCGATCGTACGTGTCCACCCCCAGCGCGATCGCCTCGCTGGTGTTGCCCCTGGGTGTGGAGGCGATCGAGATCCACACGGTTCCGGGTCGCTATGATGATTTTGCGCGGCTGTGGCGATCGGTGGAACCCCACCTCGATCGGTTGCAGTTGGTGGCGGTCAGTTGTCCCGATGGCCCAAATTTGGCAGATTACTTGCGATCGCTCTACGACTTGATGGCACCCGGCTTGCGAGCGGCCGGTTGCGCCCTGATTTGGCAAACGGACGGGCGGCCCATGAGTGGCGACATTGGCGCAGGGGCCACGCGCGCGGCGATCGCCCTGGGCCAAAAAGTTTTGCAATTGCGGCTACCCGGCTTTGTGCAGTTGGCCGGGGGCACGAACGATCGCACCGTACCCAAGCTCCGAGATTTAGATCTGTTGGGGCCCAATCGCCTGGCCGGCGTGGCCTATGGCAGCTATGCCCGATCGCTCCTGAAACCCGTGACCGATCGGCTCGAGGCCCTGGAACTGGCAGCGGGCCAAGCCGTGCCGATCGAAACCCAACCCGAATTACTGGCCGAGGCGCTGACCTTGGCGCAACCGTTGTTCGCTCCGCTCAAATCTCCCCATGCTCCGATTCCGCTGGCAGCGCTGCCGCCTTAGCCCGTGGCTAGGTTTGTAGCGCTGCTTTGCTCCGAGTCCAACTTGCCGCGCCCTCTTGCTGTTAATTAGCTCTTATGGTGATGTTTCCCGATACTGGCGATCGTCCCGTGACTTTGCAAACCGCCCAACAAGTTAAGGAAGGAACTGACTTGGCAGCAATGGCTGATTCCGCTGGCGCACCGGCTGTGGGTAGCGAAGCGATCGATCTGGGTCGCACTCGCAGCACCGATGACCTGAGCCAACTTCTGGGTATTTTGCCGCCTCACCTGCGGAAAGTTTTAGAAAATCATACGGATTTGAGTCAGTTGGTGGAGGTGGTGATGGACTTTGGGCGGTTGCCCGAGGCCCGGTTCCCCGGTGCCCGCACCGAAAGCCTCAGCGACAAAACCGTCACCCGCGACGATTTGGACTATGCCACCGCTCGGGTTGGTCATTTTGGCGGCGACAACCGAGCAGGGATCGAACAAACCCTGCACCGGATCAGCGCCATCCGCAACCGCCGGGGCGACGTGATTGGCCTCACCTGTCGCGTGGGGCGGGCCGTGTTCGGGACGATCGCCACGATTCGCGACCTGGTGGAAAGTGGCAAGTCGATTTTGATGTTGGGGCGGCCCGGCGTGGGCAAAACCACGGCCCTGCGGGAAATTGCCCGAGTGTTGGCCGATGAACTCCAGAAACGGGTGGTGATTATCGACACCTCCAACGAAATTGCGGGCGATGGGGATGTGCCGCACCCGGCGATCGGGCGGGCCCGACGGATGCAGGTGGCCGAGCCGGAATTACAACACAAGGTGATGATCGAGGCGGTGGAAAACCACATGCCGCAGGTGATCGTGATCGACGAAATTGGCACAGAGCTAGAAGCCTTGGCAGCCCGGACGATCGCCGAGCGGGGCGTGCAACTGGTGGGCACGGCCCACGGCAACCAGTTGGCGAACTTGATTAAAAACCCGACCCTCTCGGATTTGGTCGGCGGGATTCAATCCGTCACCTTGGGCGACGAAGAGGCCCGGCGACGCGGCTCCCAAAAAACCGTCTTGGAACGCAAGGCCCCGCCGACCTTTGAGGTGGCGGTGGAAATGCAGGAACGCAGCCGCTGGGTGGTGCATGAGGATGTGGCCACCACGGTGGATTCCCTGTTGCGCGGGCGGATTCCCGAGCGGCAGGTGCGCACCATCAGTGAAACAGGCCAGGTGACGATTACCCACGAGCTGCCGGAAGCGGAAACGGCGGGCACCGATCGATCCCTGGCTCCAGCGGGCCGCAACGGCGGCCCCAGCAAGGGCGATCGCGGCTGGCGATCGAGCGGGCAAATGACCCCCGTACCGCCCAATCGCCGGGCCGTCGTGCCCTTGGGAGCCGCCACGCCCCACGAGGAATTCGCCCAACTGCTCGATCGCACAGACTACAGCCCCCGGGCGATCGATGAAACGGACGACCTCAAGCAAAATGGCTATCTCTACGTCTACCCCTACGCCGTCAGCCGCCACCAGTTGGAGCAGGCGATTCGGTTGTTGAATTTGCCGGTGGTTTTGACCAAGGAGCTGGACACGGCCGATGCGGTGCTGGCCCTGCGCACCCACTTGAAAAATCACACCAAGTTGCGCCACCTGGCCAAAACCCGCCAACTGCCGATCTATATCCTGAAGTCCAACAGCACGGCCCACATTGCCCGCACCCTGCGCCGGATTCTGAAGCTGGACGACGAGGGCGGTGAGGTGGAACCGGTGGATCTGCGGTTGTTTGCGGACAATGCCAGCGATGACGAGCTGGAAGCCCTCGAAGAAGCGCGGCTGGCGGTGGAAAACATTGTGATTCCCAAGGGGCAACCGGTGGAGTTGTTGCCGCGATCGGCCCATGTGCGCAAAATGCAGCACGAGCTAATCGAGCATTACAAGCTCACCTCCACCAGCTTTGGCGAGGAACCCAACCGCCGCCTGCGGATCTTCCCGGCCTAGGGCAGGCGACCAAATTCAAACCGGCCTCAAAAAATCAAAAAATCACAAAAAACAATTCGAGGGTTTCACCTATGGCTCTCTCTCGTCGTGCGCTAATTCGGCAATCCTTGGCTGCGGCTGCGGGCTTCACCCTGGCAGACTGGTTGTTGTGGGGACAAGATGGGGCGATCGCCGCTCCAATCGCCCAAACCACCCCGACCGTACCCGAAATTTTCAAAGTACCGCCCTTACCCTACGCCTACGACGCACTGCAACCAACGATCGATCGGGAAACGATGGAGTTTCACCACGACAAGCACCACGCCGCCTATGTCAAAAACCTGAATACCGCGATCGCGCCTTACCCCGAACTGCACAAGCGCTCGATCGAAGATCTGATCAGCAATCTCGACGCGCTGCCCGCCGACATTCGCGCCGCCGTTCGCAACAATGGCGGCGGCCACGACAACCACAGCCTGTTTTGGGAAAGCATGGGCCCCAACGCGGGCGGCCAACCCACTGGGGCGATCGCCCGGGCAATTACAGACACCTTTGGCAGCTTTGAAGCCCTGCAAACCGCGTTCAACCAAGCGGGAGCCAAGCGCTTTGGCAGTGGCTGGGCTTGGCTAGTGCTCGATCGCCAAGGAAAACTCACCGTCACCAGCACCGCCAACCAAGACAGCCCGCGGATGGAGGGTCAAATTCCCCTGCTCGGCAACGACGTTTGGGAACATGCCTACTACTTGAACTATCGCAACCGGCGCGATCAGTACCTCCAGCAGTGGTGGAATGTGGTGAATTGGCCGGTGATTAACCAGCGCTACGAAGCCGCTAAAGCCGCTTAAAACTCACAGGTCGCGGGCACATTGATTTTCCATGTCCCAGCCGTCAGGACAAGGGGCTTAGGGCGTGTCGTCAAATTTCCTGAAACCCTGATGACCTCGTTCTTTAAACCAATCAGTCGTAGGGGCGGGGTTTCCCCGCCCAGTTCCCGTGATCCTCGGGTATTCCCAGGGGTGGACAGGGTTGTGGCGATCGCCCGGGTTAGGGTTGGGAGACCCAACCCCTACGGCGATGGAAATGACGACAGGCCCTAAGCCCCTTGCCTCCCACGATCTGCCAACGGTGGAATCAGGGTTTCAGGTGATTTGACGACAGGCCCTAAGCCCCTTGTTCGCTGAGATTTGGCACGGTTTCTGGGGATTTGAGGCCCCAAATTGAGATACCTAAAACACCTCTAGGTTCAACACATAGCGACCTAGAGGCAAATTCTGGGCCCAAAGCTCATATTCCAAACGCACCCAATCGGGAACCGGCCGGCCCGACAGGGTGAGGCTGCGGGTGAAGTTGCGGAGGCGAATTTGTTCGTAGCCCTGGTCTGTGGCTTCCTGGAGCCAATAGCGGCTGATGCCATAGACCCCCCGTTCCCACAGGTGACGGTAGTGGAAACCGCTGGCGCTTTGCATGGTTAACACAGCCCGCTGCGGGGAAAGTTCCAGCCACAAGCTGCGATCGCCCTGGGGTTCCGCATTGGCCGCATAACCGGGCATCAGCACCGGTTCGATCGCCTTCACTGCCGGTTCCGCCAGCAGAATATGGAAGCGATCGCGCTCATTTTCGTAAATCGTGGCGGAAGTTTCGATCGAGGCGGCCGTTGGTAAATCTAACGACAACAGCGACAGGCTAATCGGACGGCGGTGACGAATCGGCGACATAGGTTGCGGCCTTGTTGGCTCAGGAGAAGCATCACGCGCAAAACCCGGAAAGCGATAGGATTGTCGGGCGAGCCTGGGCGATGGGTTTGCCAAGCCTTTAGGGCCCGGTAAGCCAATCACTGCCTAGGGCAATTCTGCCTGTGGCAATTCTCCCGGCGCGATCGCGAGTCCGAACCCTGTCGATCTTCCGATGCTCCACCCGATCGTAACATCCGAATTTGTAAACGCCCGCCAACGGCTGATCCTTTCTCCCACTGCCGAGGGCTGCCCCCTCGTGGGTCGCGTGCGGATCCCTGGCGACAAGTCCATTTCCCACCGGGCCCTGATGCTAGGGGCCTTGGCGGAAGGGGAAACAACCATTGAGGGCCTGCTGCTAGGCGAAGATCCCCGCAGTACCGCCGCTTGCTTCCGAGCCTTGGGAGCCGAAATTAGCGAGCTGAACACCGATCGGGTAACCGTGCGCGGCATTGGCATCGGCAATCTGCAGGAGCCGATCGGGGTGTTGGATGCGGGCAACTCGGGCACAACCCTGCGGCTGATGTTGGGCATTTTGGCTTCCCATCCCGATCGCTTCTTTACAATTACGGGCGACGACTCCCTGCGATCGCGGCCCATGGGTCGGGTCGTGAAGCCCCTGACCACGATGGGGGCACAAATCTGGGGCCGCCGTGACAACACCCTCGCGCCCCTGGCCGTGCGGGGCCAGGCCCTCCAGCCCATTCATTACCAATCCCCGATCGCCTCAGCCCAAGTCAAATCCTGCATTTTGCTGGCGGGGTTGATGACCGAGGGACAAACCACCGTCAGTGAACCGGCCCTGTCGCGCGACCACAGCGAACGAATGTTGCGGGCGTTTGGGGCGGAGGTGATCGTGGATCCGGACACCATCAGCGCCACGGTGGTCGGCCCGGCCAAGCTCCATGGCCAGCGGGTGATCGTGCCCGGGGATATCAGTTCAGCGGCCTTTTGGCTGGTGGCGGCGGCGATCGTGCCCGGCTCTGACCTGACGATCGAGAACGTGGGCATTAACCCCACCCGCACCGGTATCCTCGACGTGCTGCACCAGATGGGAGCCAACATCACCCTCGAAAACGAGCGCGACGCGGCGGGCGAACCGGTGGCAGATTTGCGGGTGCGCTATGGGCCCCTCAACGGTTGCGAAATTAGCGGGGCCCTGATTCCTCGGTTGGTCGATGAAATCCCCATTTTGGCCGTGGCGGCAACCGTGGCCCAGGGCAAAACCGTAATTCGCGATGCGGAAGAGTTGCGCGTGAAAGAGAGCGATCGCCTGGCGGTGATGGCGGCGGCCCTGCAAAAAATGGGGGCCCAGGTGACGGAACAGCCGGATGGGCTGGAAATTACCGGCCCGGTGCAACTGCGGGGGGCCGATGTGGACAGCCACACGGATCATCGGATTGCCATGAGCCTGGCGATCGCGGCGTTGGTGGCCCAAGGAACCACCACCATCGATCGGGCAGAGGCGGCGGCCATTTCCTACCCGGACTTTGTGCCCACCCTGGAGCGGCTCACCCAAGGCTAATCAGCCTTCAAAGTGGATCAAACCCATCGATCAGGCGGGTGAGCCAGTGATGGTGAGCCGGTTATGGTGAGCCAGTCAACTGATCGAGATCGAGCAAGTAGATCAGGCAGAGTAATCAAGCCGAGTTGGATCGCGCCCCAACCGCCAGGCTACGGCGCGTGATTTCCAAATACACTGCCTCCAGACCCACGGGCTGACGGGCCAAGCCATCGATCGGCAGGCCCGACAGCCGCTCCAGCAACTCCGGCAAACTGAGGGACTCCGGCAACCACAACACCAGCTCTCCCCCAGCTTCCCGCCAGGGCCAGCCCAGTTGCTCCACCCGTTCGATCGTCCCGGCGCGATCGGCCGTCGTTACCCGCACCAACTCAGCGGCGGGAATGGTCGATCGCAGCTCCGCCAAAGTTCCCTCCAGCGCGATCGCCCCCTGACTCAAAATTCCAATTCGATCGCACAGGCGCTCCGCCTCCTCCAGCAAATGGGTGGTCAGCAGCACTGTCAAACCCTGCTTTTTCAGATCCCGAATCATGGCCCACAGGTCATAACGGGCTTCCAAATCCAAACCCGCTGTGGGTTCATCCAAAATCACCAACTTGGGCCGATGTACCAGGGCGATCGCCACATTCAACCGCCGCTGCATCCCGCCGCTGAGGGTTTCCACAGGACTATCGGCACGATCGGTTAAGCCCACCCAAGCCAAGCACTGAGCCAAACGCGATCGCCGTTCCGATCGCCGCAGACCATACAAACTGGCAAAAAAATCTAAATTCTCAGCACAGGTCAGGCTTTTGTAGAGCAAGTTGTCCTGGGGGGCAATTCCCAACCAGTGGCGGGGAGCCTGGGCCAAGGGGCGATCGCCCAACCACAGCTCACCCCCATCAGCCACCAACAGGCGACCCAGGATATTAATCGTCGTGCTTTTGCCCGCGCCGTTGGGGCCCAGCAGCCCATAAATTTCGCCCGGTCGCAAGGACAAACTCAGTCCTCGCAATACCGGGCGATCATCATAGGATTTAGTTAACCGTTCAATTCGCAACATGCTGCGCTGAACCCATGCGGATAATAGGACTTGAACCTACACGCCTTGCGGCACTAGAACCTAAATCTAGCGCGTCTACCAATTCCGCCATATCCGCTTAAGCGCAGACATCATAGCAAAATCCCCCCGATTCGGCAATCGTCTTTGGGAAAACCCTGGATAAATTTTGAGAAAGCAACATCTTGCTTCTGACGATTTAACCATCTTTCTAGAGCTCATCTTGATGATGAAGGTCGATCTAAATGCAGTCTTAGTCTAGTTAATTTCTTAGCAGTGCCGGCTGCCCTAATCATGTTACCTTTCATCCTAAAAACAGGAACTGATTCACTCTCAAATCTCTCAAATCCAGAAGTTGATTACCCCTCCTCTGACGGAAAGCCTGTAGCGGAAACTTATCTTCATCTCAACGCCATTATTGCCATTCTCAAAGCGCTAGAACTACACCTTAAAGGACAACAAGCAACTGTTTTAGCCAATCAGTTTTTGTATTACAGCCAAGATCTTCCTCGGTTGCGGGTTGCTCCTGATGTGATGGTGATCTTTGGAGTAGCCCCCGGCGGCCGAGATAATTATAAGACTTGGCAAGAGGGTCAAATTCCGAGCATCATCTTTGAAGTTACTTCCAAGGGAACCCAAAGTGAAGACCAAGGGCACAAATATGCTCTTTATGAACAAATGGGCATCCAAGAATATTGGTTGTTTGATCCTAAAAATGAGTGGATTGCAGGGCAACTTCAGGGCTATCGGTTATGGGATGATCGCTACATCCCCATTGAAGACCATCGATCGCGTGTTTTAGGTTTGCAGCTCAGTGTTCAAGGTTCCCTCTTGCGCTTTGGACAGGAAGAGACAGGAAACTTCTTACCAATTCCCGATGAGATTGGAAATTTAGTTGAGAATCTGCAAGCGGCCCAACAAATGGCTAATCAAGAGCGACAACGAGCCGATCGCCTGGCGGAACTGTTGCGGCAACAGGGGATTGATCCCGAGGCGATCGAGTAGCCTTAGCTTATCTTTATTCTTCTGAATTTGCTTGGTCTTGTTTTAACCGGCTTGGGTTAATTGGAGCTGATTAGAATTAGAGCTGATTTATAAATCAATTATTAAGCATCTAGAGCAGCCAATCTTCTCACCATCAAATGCATTAAGCAGCCATAGATCATCCCTTCACTCGTCTCCGAATACAACTCATAGTCCTTGCTC
>NZ_JAZAQF010000043.1:0-47842 GCF_043235035.1 Limnothrix redekei LRLZ20PSL1
GAACAGAAACTATAGAGGTGTTGGAACAATTAACGAGACTAGCAGCCCGACTAGTGGATTTACAGTGCCTGAGAAACTGGTTTACTAAGTGCTGTTATTGTACCTAGTGATTGCGGCAAGGGCTGTATCTTCTAAAAAATCATCCCAGTTTTTTTCTTCCCAACTATATTGACGCTGAAAGTATGGCAGGACATAATGCACTGCACCGCCATTGCTGAACACTTTTGCAACGTTGTAGGGATTAGCTTTCACAGTCAGTTTGGAGTTGCAATGCAAATTGAGAGAGTTGCGCGACCTCGATTATCACACAGTTGAGCGTGCTAAAAATCAAAAATTTTTGAATCTGTGTTGAATGAGCAAGGGTAACGATGGACTCAGGAATTGGGTGAAGTGTAAGAAGTTTTGGAGTTCATGATGCGATCGCTCCGTTTGCAGTTGTTGGATCACGACTATCTCGATCAATTGGTGGCGATCGACCAGATAGCCTTGGGTGGTCTATGGAGCGCCGACACCTATCGTCGGGAACTGGATAGCCCGAATAGTGATTTGCTCGGGGCGATCGATCCGCAAGGACAACTGATCGGGTTTGGTTGCGCCTGGGCGATTGTTGACGAGTGCCACATCACGGCGATCGCCCTGCGGCCCGAGTGGCAGCGACAGGGCTTGGGCCAAACCCTGCTGTGGGGTCTGTTGAGCTTGGCGCGGCAACGGGAAATGAAACGCGCCACCCTTGAAGTGCGGCCCAGCAACCAAGCCGCCCTCTCGCTTTACGAAAAATTTGGCTTCCAGGAGGCCGGCCGTCGCAAACGCTACTACGCCGATGGCGAAGATGCGGCGATCCTGTGGTTAGGCAAGTTGGATTGGCCCCAGTTTGCTCAACAGCTCGATCGCACCGCTGCTGACCTGAGCGATCGACTGGCGCAACATCAATGGCAGTGGTGGGGAGAGATTGTGACCCCAACCGCCGGGGTCGGCAGCCCCCCAAGCCATGCGCTAGATTAAAAACCTATCTTTCAATCCTGCCCAACAGGTTCAACCAATTTTTGGGATTCACCCCAGTTCGCTGGCTCAATGGGGGTCTGCCAAATTCTGGCTAGCGATTGAGCTGGCCCATGTTTCACTCCCGATCGGGTTGTTTTGCCGCTGGCCCTTGCCATCAGTAATCCTGAGATCCGATTTTCAACCCAAACGTTCTTTAAAAATCCTAAAAGCATTCATCCATCCATCCCCCAGGATCGCCCAAAAGGCTTGATCCCCCCTTACCCCATCGGGGAACAAAATCTCCCGAAAATTAATGGCAATTTCTCGAGTTCTTGAGCTTGCCAAGGGGAAGGCGATCGAGTTGGGGAAACCGCCCGATCGCCCCCCAATTGCCGGCCAGGTCAGCCCCAAACTGCCCAAACCGCGCGTGTTAAAATCAGATTTGCCAGCACTTCGCAGGTGATAGGGAACCGCCAATGTTTGAACGCTTCACTGAGAAAGCCATTAAGGTGATCATGCTCGCCCAAGAAGAGGCCCGCCGCCTGGGTCATAACTTCGTGGGCACTGAGCAAATCCTTCTCGGACTCATTGGCGAAGGCACTGGTGTAGCCGCCAAAGTCCTGAAATCCATGGGTGTCAACCTCAAGGACGCTCGGATTGAGGTCGAAAAAATTATCGGTCGCGGCTCCGGTTTCGTGGCTGTGGAAATTCCCTTCACGCCCCGGGCCAAGCGGGTTCTGGAACTGTCGCTCGAAGAGGCCCGCCAACTGGGTCACAACTACATCGGCACAGAGCACCTGCTGCTGGGCCTGATCCGCGAAGGAGAGGGGGTCGCGGCCCGAGTGCTGGAAAATCTGGGCGTTGACCTGTCGAAGGTGCGCACCCAAGTGATTCGGATGTTGGGCGAAACGGCGGAAGTGACTGCCGGTGGCTCCCAAGGCCGCACCAAGACCCCGACCCTGGATGAGTTTGGGGCCAACCTGACCCAACAGGCCGCTGAAGGCAAGTTGGATCCGGTGGTGGGTCGCCAGAAGGAAATTGAGCGGGTGATTCAGATTTTGGGTCGCCGCACCAAAAACAACCCGGTGTTGATTGGGGAGCCGGGCGTGGGTAAAACCGCGATCGCCGAAGGGTTGGCCCAACGGATTGCCAATGGCGATGTGCCGGACATCCTGGAAGACAAGCGAGTCGTGACGCTGGATATCGGTCTGTTGGTGGCCGGTACCAAGTATCGCGGGGAGTTTGAAGAGCGCCTGAAGAAGATCATGGATGAGATTCGCCAGGCCGGTAACGTGATCCTGGTGATCGATGAAGTCCATACCCTGATTGGCGCGGGTGCTGCGGAAGGGGCGATCGATGCTGCCAATATACTGAAGCCAGCCCTCGCACGGGGCGAATTGCAGTGCATCGGCGCAACGACCCTGGATGAGTACCGCAAGCACATCGAGCGGGATGCAGCTCTGGAGCGGCGCTTCCAGCCGGTGATGGTGGGCGAGCCGACCGTGGACGAAACGATCGAGATTCTGCGTGGTCTGCGGGAACGCTACGAACAGCACCACAAGCTGAAAATCTCTGATGAAGCGCTAGAGGCGGCGGCCAAGCTGTCCGATCGCTACATCAGCGATCGCTACTTGCCCGACAAGGCGATCGACTTGATCGACGAAGCCGGATCGCGGGTGCGCTTGCTGAATTCCCAACTGCCTCCGGCCGCCAAGGAATTGGACAAGGAGCTGCGGGAAGTCCTCAAGCAAAAGGACGAAGCCGTGCGATCGCAGGACTTTGACAAGGCCGGCGAGCTGCGTGACAAGGAAATGGAAATCAAGCAGCAAATCCGCAACATCGCTCAAACCAAGAAATCGGAAGAGCGGGCCGATGATCCGCTGCAACCGGTGGTGGACGAGGAGGACATCGCCCAAATCGTCGCCTCCTGGACGGGTGTGCCGGTGAACAAGCTCACCGAGTCCGAATCCGAAAAGCTGCTGCACATGGAAGACGTGTTGCACCAGCGGCTGATCGGCCAAGACGAAGCGGTGAAGGCCGTGTCTCGCGCCATCCGCCGGGCCCGCGTGGGTCTGAAGAACCCCAACCGCCCGATCGCCAGCTTCATCTTCTCTGGCCCCACTGGGGTTGGGAAAACCGAGCTGACCAAGGCCTTGGCGGCCTATTTCTTCGGCTCCGAAGAAGCGATGATCCGCCTCGACATGTCGGAATACATGGAGCGGCACACGGTCTCGAAACTGATCGGTTCCCCTCCGGGCTATGTGGGCTACAACGAAGGCGGCCAATTGACGGAAGCCGTACGTCGTCGCCCCTATACCGTGGTGCTGTTCGATGAAATCGAAAAGGCCCACCCCGATGTGTTCAACATGCTGCTGCAAATCTTGGAAGATGGTCGCTTGACCGATGCCAAGGGCCGCACGGTGGACTTCAAGAACACCTTGATCATCCTTACCTCGAACATCGGTTCCAAGGTGATCGAAAAGGGTGGCGGCGGTCTGGGCTTCGAGTTTGGCGAAGACCAAGCCGAGTCCCAGTACAACCGGATCAAGTCCCTGGTGAACGAGGAGTTGAAGAACTACTTCCGCCCCGAGTTCCTGAACCGCCTAGACGAGATCATCGTCTTCCGCCAACTGAGCAAGGACGAGGTGAAGGAAATTGCCGAAATCTTGCTCAAGGAAGTGTTTGCCCGCTTGACCGAGCGCGGCATCACCCTGGCGGTGACCGACAAGTTCCGCGAACGGTTGATCGAAGAGGGCTTCAACCCCAGCTACGGGGCGCGGCCACTGCGTCGGGCAATTATGCGCCTGCTGGAAGACGTGCTGGCGGAGGAAATCCTCTCGGGCCGGATCAAGGACGGCGACACGGCGACGATCGACCTCGACGAAGACCGCAACGTGAAGGTGGACGTGACGGCCGGTGCGCCGCCCGCTGAAACCCGCGAGCTGGTGGGTCAAGGGGCTGAGTAACTCTGAGTCGAACGCGATCGAGCCAATCTCGTCTTGATCGCGATCGGGTTTAGTTCAGCTCAGTTCCAGCCCTTGATGGGGATGCACTAGTGCTTATTTGTGAAAGGGCGGCCCCAACGGGTCGCCCTTTTACGGTTTTTGCTGGCATTTGCTGGCATTTGCTGGGGCCAGTTCTTGATGTGGATTGGCTGAATACCATCCAGGGATCACCGCTGACCGGTGTGGCGACATCGATCGCACTGACCACAGCGCCAGTTAGCCGACTTGGGCGGTAACCCCAACGCTTGCAACAAAAAGCGCCATCGACAACCCCGATCGCCCCCGTAGCGACGCATCGAAAGCTCAACAGATCGACCCATGCGAGCTTGGCGGGCGATCGCCGCTGACAATTGCCCCGACAATTGCCCCGACAATTGGTAGTGGAACGGGTCGAGCCAGTCCAGTTGACCGAGGGCATGGAGCCAACTGAGAGCGATCGCCCCTTCAGCAAACTGATCGGCAATTTCAGCGATCGCGCCTTCCTGGGGCAAATGCCGGGCCACAAGACCCAAATTTTGAATTTGTTGGCGGGTTTGTTGCTGAAAGTGGCGATCAAGCCGTCGATCGGTGCTGTCCAGCCAGCCGGTGGGTTCACTGACCAACAGCAAAATATCGGCCGGCTGCCCATCCCGACCGGCACGACCAATTTCCTGCACATATTCCGCCGGGATCAGCGGCCGATGCCAATGAACAATCCAGCGCACATCAGGGCGATCGATCCCCATGCCAAAGGCGCTGGTGCAGACCAAAAAGGGCAACTCACCCCCCACCCACTGAGCTTCCAACCGGCGGCGATCGGGCGGTGGTAACCCGGCATGATAGGCGGCTGTCTGGTGGCCCCGATCGCGCAAATTCTGGGCCAGGTCTTCGCAGGTTTGGCGGCTGCGGGCAAAAATCAAGCCCCCTTGGCCGGGGCGATCGCGTAACCACCGCCACAAACGCCACTGGCGCTGGGCGGGAACCCAACAGCGTTGCACCTGTAATCGCAGGTTGGCTCGATAAGGAGATTGCTCAAACCGCGCTGGGTTCCGCAACCCCAGAACTTGGGCAATGATGGCGCGATCGGTGGGGGTGGCGGTGGCCGTGAACGCGGCGATCGGGATTGGCTTTTGGGCCGCTGCTTCCAGGGTTTGGCGGGCGATCCCTAACCGGCGGTAGGCGGGCCGGAAGGTTTCGCCCCACTGGGCCAAGCAATGGGCCTCATCGATCGCCAGGCCCTGAATTTGGGGAGCCAACCGCAACAACCGTGACCAAACTCGCTGGCTGAACAGGGTTTCGGGCGACAGATACAGCAATCGCAACTGGCTCCGCTCCAAGCGATCGAGCACCTCTTTTTGTTGCGATCGAGGCACTTCACTATGCAGGGTGGCGGCCGGCAATCCCTTGGCCCGCAGGTCTGCCACTTGCCGATCCATCAGCGACACCAGGGGCGACACCACCACAGTCAACCCCGATCGCAACAGGGCCGGCAACTGAAAGCACAAGGATTTGCCGGTTCCCGTTGGCAACAGGGCCCACAGATCCCGCCCTTGCAAAATGGTTTGGATGATGTCGCCCTGGGGGCCGCGAAATCCGTCGTAGCCCCACAGGGTTTGAAAGAGCGATCGCGCCCGCTGCCACTCATCCATCCCGATCGCGCCTCTGTCCCAAATGCCGCGCCATTCGTCAATGGTCTACACCGAAGCCAAGGGGCGATCGGCCGGTTTGGGATCAACTTTGCTGCACACTTCGTAGAAATTCGTGACCGGCGGCTTCAGGAAAAGGTGAGCCATTTTGGCAAAAATGGCCTCGCAAACTTCATTGCGATTGGCATCCATATCATCAATGTTGTCCCAAAAGATCACCGCAATGCCGCGATCGCTGTTGGTCTCTTGCAGCAAATAAGCCCCTTCAAAACCCTGTTTGTAGGTGGAAACTGCCGCTTCAAACAGTTGTTGGGCTTCGGCAAATTTGCCCGGCCGAAATTCCCCGATCGCCACGTAGGCATATTGATGTTTCAGGAAGTCTAGAAATTCGCTCATAGTGCTCGTCGAGTTCTAACGGTGCTTGCTTAAGGCCAGCCTAACTCGATCCTTTGGCGCAACTGGAAAAAGCCGATCAAACATCACTAACTTGTAGCGAATTGAAATGCTTTGCAACCTCTTTGTTCGCTAACTTTACGAAGCAATAATCAAAGCGATACTAAAGGTAATAATAAGCCAGTTGAACGAATCGACTTTCGACCAGATTTTTTTAGTTAACTTGGTTAACTCGGTTAACTTGGCTAACGGCGCGATCGGGTGATTGCCCAAAGTCCCAAAAATCCCAAACCCACGCCACCCACACCCAACCACACCAGTTCCCCAGAATGCCATGGGGTCTCGGTGGTCGTTTCAGCGGTGGCGGCCACTGGTGAAGCGATCGCAGCGGCCACCGGTGAGGGAGCAGGACGGGCCGCGGGGGCAGCTCCGGCCAGCACAGTGGTTTCGTATCGAAACTCAAAGGGTTGAAAGTCGCCCGGTTGTTTCGGCTGACCTTGCAACACCAAATCATAGGCCCCCGCTGCCGGAAACACGGTGGTTGCGCCGGGCATGTTCTGAAACCCTTCGGCGGCCTTGGGTGTGAGGGGCGGTTGCCAGGGTTGGGGGGCTGTCGGACTCTGCAAGCGGGGGCTGATGGTGAGTTGGCAGTTGCAGCGATCGAGGGGAATCGTTGCGCCGCCTTTGCGAGTGAGGCTAAACCAAACGGTGGCCGGCTCGCCCGCTCGGGGATTGTGGTCGGGTTCCAAGTGAAACAGGGCCGCCACGTCGGCTCCCGTCTTCACCTGGTGGGCCCCCGAGGGCCAGGTCAGGCCAAACCCCAGCCCGATCGCCCCCAAGCCAATGACCATCCAGCGAGCTGCTCGGTTCATGCGGCTTGCCCTAGATAGGCTTCCAAAACCCGTGGATCCGCTTGGATCATGTCCGGGGAGCCATCCGCTAAATTCTGACCATCCGCCAAAACCCACACCCGATCGCACAGGGACATAATCACATCCATGTTGTGTTCCACAATCAGGAAGGTCAGTCCTTCTCGATTCCAGGTTTGGATTCGATCACAGATTTGCTCAATCAGGGCTGGATTCACGCCGGCCGCTGGCTCATCCAGCAACACCAACTTGGGTTGCACCATCAGGGCCCGTCCCATTTCCAGCAGTTTGCGCTGCCCACCGGACAGGGAACCGGCATATTCCCGCGCCATGTGGGCCAGGCCGATCGCCTCCAACAGTTCCATGGCTCGCAATTCCAATTCCCGTTGCTGGCGACGGATGCGGCTGCTTTGGGTCCAAACTTCCCAAAACCGTTCGCCCCGTTGATCTTGGGCTGCCAAAATCATGTTCTCCAGCACCGACAGCCGGGAGAGCACCCGCGCCACCTGAAAGGTTCGCACCATCCCCTGGCGGGCAATTTGGTGGGGCGACAGATTGTGAATGGGTTGCCCATCCAAAAACACTTCACCACTATCGGAGGGAATGAAGTTAGAGAGCAGGTTAAAGAGGGTGGTTTTGCCCGCGCCGTTGGGGCCAATCAGGCCGGTAATGCTGCCCGATCGCACCTCAATGTTGGCTCCCTTCACGGCTTTCAGCCCCCCGAAGCTTTTGCAAAGTTGCTTGGCTTGCAGCAGGGGCCGAGCAGGCAGGGTTTCGGTCATTTGGGGCCGATCGCTGGTGGAAGGGGTCATGGCAACGGGCGACTCAAGGGGCAACGGGCCCCACGGGGCCCCACAAACACGGGACTGGCGGGATTCGAACCCGCGACCTAGCGCTTAGGAGGCGCTTGCTCTATCCATCTGAGCCACAGCCCCAAATCCAAATTTCAGACCGATTATAGGCGAATTTTTTGCGTTCCTTTAGTTAAGGCGGCAACGGTTACGGTGGTGGATTCACCTCCGGGGCGATCGCCTGGAGGGTCAATCGATAATGGTAGAGGGCCACGGGGCGGTTGCGGGTCACGGAGGCATAGCGATCGCGCGGGGCCAGATAAACGGCCGTGAACTGATCGGCTTCGATCGCGTCCGGGGCGGTGTGGCGATAATCCGTGGTGGTTTCCACCGCGTTGGCATAAACCGATCGCCCCTGTTGAGCACCCTCGTTTTGAAAGGACTGCACGATCACTTCCGTAGCCAAAAACCGTTGATCACTCGGAGTTTCGCTGGCTCGATCGGTCACGGTGGAAACCAAGGCCCGCTGATTGGCCAACTTCAAAATCTGCTCGTTGGGATTACCCGGATCCGCCACCACCCCAGCAATGGCCCCTCGTCCCAGGTAAGCAGCAGCAATATTCAAACCGTTAAAGGCGCGATCGGCCACAATCGGGGCCCGATCGGGCGGTTGATATTTCCGCAGGGGAAAGGCACTCAGGGCCGGCGCAATGGTTTGGGGGCCAAATCGCACCGCAAAGCTCACGGGCTGTCCCAGGAGCGATCGATTGCTCTCAAAACCGGGGGTAACAATTTCCGGCGCGAACGGAGCCGACAACTCCAGCAACGTACTGGTGACCTGCCAATCACCCGCCATCCACGGGGGATAGATCAAGTCGCCGGCGGCGGGTTTGGTGGGGGGCTTGGTGACCCAATAGGGAAAGGCATTCACCCGATCGAGCAGGGGGCCCGCCTGGGCCGCGGATGGCCAACCCAACCAAGCCATGAACCCCCAACCAAGGGCCAAACCCAGGGCAACCCCCGGGGCAATCCAACGGCTGAATCCTCGGCTTGCCGATCGCTTCAATCGCCGCGTCACCCCACTACCACCCCGTTTGGAAATTCATAAACAGCCCCACAAAAAACGCCAACTGGGCCGCCAGCACGAACATATACAGCACCGCGCGGGGCCGAAAAATGGACAGCAGCAGCCCGATCGCCTTCAGGTCAATGATGGGGCCAAATACCAAAAAGGACAGCAAAGAACCGCTGGTGA
Organism: Limnothrix redekei LRLZ20PSL1; assembly: GCF_043235035.1. Classification (NCBI taxonomy): domain Bacteria; kingdom Bacillati; phylum Cyanobacteriota; class Cyanophyceae; order Pseudanabaenales; family Pseudanabaenaceae; genus Limnothrix; species Limnothrix redekei. The sequence goes on from NZ_JAZAQF010000043.1 coordinate 8,920, forward strand.
ACGCACCCGAAAAGGAAAGGGCAAAGAAGGAATCCACGGTGGAACAAATGGAAATCACCGCCGCTAACACCATCATGGCGATGATTGAGGTGACAGGCCCTTGTCCCAAACTGAGCACCACCTCGCGCGGCACGGCCACCTGCACCACCGCCGCGATCGCGCTGCCCAAAATCAACACGCCGCCCAGTTCTCGAAGCTCCCGCACCACGTTCTCCAAAAACAATCGCCAGCGCTCGGCTCCGCTCATGCGCTCGCGCGATCGATCCACCGCCAAGGACTGCATCGTGGCCAACGAAGACTCCAGCGGTTTACCCGTGGTCACCCCTGGCCAGTAGGTTCCCGAGGTGAGCAAGCCCCGCTCTTGGGCCACTCGCTCAATGCCCGTTAGCTCGCGCGATCGCAGCATGGAACGGGCCAAACCCGGATTCAGAAAAGGTCGTAAATCCTTTTGAGCCCCAAACACACAGCCCACAATCACCGCAATCAGCAAGGCCGCCAAAACCCGAAACACCACCAATTCGGGTCGATCGCGAAAGGCCGTCCAGGTGGCCCAAATGGCCACCGGATTGGCCGTGGGCGCAGCCAGCAAGAACCCCACCGCCACCGGGGCCGGAATTCCCTGCAACAACAGCCGCCGCGCCACGGGCACATTGCCACATTCACAGACCGGAAAGCAGAATCCCATGACGCTGCCCGCCAAGGCCCCCAAAACGGGATGGCGCGGCAGCAGGGAAATTAAGCGCCCTTCGTCAATGAACAATAACAGCGCGCTCGAAAACACCACTCCCATGAGCAGGAAGGGCAGTGCCTCCACAATTAGGCTCAGGAACAGCGTAAAACCAGCGTTGAAAGCGCGATCGAGCGGCATTCAAATCTCCAAGCTCAAAGTCGGAAACTAACGAGGCCCAGGGCCCCATCGACCGGCGATGCTACGGGGCGATTGTACCGCACCGATACTAAAGAACTGACCGCCAGTCAGCCGCCCATTCGCCGCCGCTCGGCCACCCATTAACCCAGTTGGGCCGCCGCCGCTTCGGATACCTGGGCGATCGCATCTTGGCTGAGGGTCTCCAGCGCTGCCCGGGCCTCGGGTGCATCGAATTGCCCCAAGGTGAGGGCTAGCCGGTGGCGCACCTGCCAATCGCTGCTGTCCATAAACGGTAACAGATGGGGCAAGGCGCGATCGTCCGCCAACTCGCCCAGGGCCCCAATGGCCCCCAACCGCTCCAACTCGTTGTCCGAAGCCAAGGCCGACAACAGCACATCCACCGCCCGCAGATCGCCCAATTCTCCCAGGGCCGAAAGGATGCTGAAGCGCACCAGCCATTCCCCGCTGGATTGGTACAAGGCCACCAAGTCTTCGTAGGCCGCCGTCAACTTCAAGCCACCGAGGCAGTCGGCCGCCGCCGCCTGCACGTCCGGTTCCGGATCCGACAGCAACCCCCGCAACAACTCCAGCGATCGATCGGGATCTTGCCCGCCCAGGCTGTCAAACTGGCTCACCGCCGCATAGCGAACTCGGGTGTTGGCATCCCCGATCGCCAGTTGAATCAGCGCAAATCCTTGATCCGGCGGTAGGGCACGAATATCATTCACCGCTCGCAGGCGATCGCTCAAATTCTCAGAATGCAGCAACTCGCGAATTTGGTCAGGCGTGGCAGTCATAACAGCGTTATTTCAAGAACGTAGTCAAACAGAGATTCATTCAATCAACCAACGAACCAACAAACCATCAACCCGGCCCCAATCCCAGCCGAACAATGGGCGAAACAGGCGATCGCCCTTGGGCCCAAAGATGGGGTGGCGCTTTCAGCAACTATACGGAAAAACCGGAGGAGCTTCACGGCCCTGCGATCCCCGTCCAAGGACTTGACAGGGCTTTCAGCGTTGGGATCGCCATTTCTTAAACATACTGACAGATCCCCAGGCAAGTGGTTGCACAAATTTAAAACATAAATTTAAGAGCCGTTACCTGAAATAGCAGCTCGCCGCATTTCTGATACAAGGCTGTTATATTCATCAACCATTACTCAACGAATGAGTAAACATTGATTGCAACAGGGACTATCTCCAAAAACTCGATGGTAGATTAACAACATGAAGCGAGAGAGCTTCAGCTCCGAAACAGCCTCCTAACGACTCCTGTTGAAGAGTCAATTGCAAATAGTTTGATTGCAAAACGCTGTTTTTTGTTCAAAATCGAGCAATAGCACCCTGCTGAGACGCTCATTTCTCCCCAGCTTAATTATCCAGGGAATTTCGGTTTAAGTTGCTAAAATAGCAATTTTCAACCTTCATGAATCCTGTGTGAGTCATGGCAGTGTTGAGACCGAATCCGCTAAGGATCAACGTATGAGAGGAGAACAGAAGCAGTCTATCGCTTGGGTGCTATTCTCGTTTTTGGATTTGGGATTGAATCCAATTGCGCAAATAATCATCCACCAGATCCGGCACTTCATCATGGGGACAATGGCCCGCATTTAAAAAGTGCTCCGTGATTCGATCAAAGTATTGATGAAACTGAGCCGATCGCGCCCTGGTTTGCATCCAAGGATCTCCTTCGCCCCACAGCAACAGCAAGGGAGATTGCAACTTGCCCAGGAGTTGATCGACGTTTTCGCCCCGAGGGGATTTAAACACCGAAGCGAACACTTTCACGGCTCCCGGATCGCAAGAAGGGCGATAAATTTCTTCCACCAGGCGATCGGTCACAGCGGTTTGATCTAAATACACCTTTTGCAGGGTTTTGCGAATGGTGGATTTGCGTCTGGCATTTTGGAATAGTAAATAGCTGGGCAGCGGCTGCAACAGCACATTTTGAACCAGAGATCGAACCAGTTTTTGGAACCCATTGGGCTGGGTTTGGGTTGTGGTTTCCGTGAAGGGGCCCGCACTGTTCAAGAGGGCAACCCCACAAACCGATTCGGGATGATTGGCAGCCACACAAAGGGATGCATAGCCCCCCAAGGAATTCCCAGCAATCACAACCGGCTGACCAATCACCTGCTGAATGAATTCCTGGAGCTGCGCTTGCCATAGTTGACCGCTGTAAACCCAATCGGGCTTGGCCGATCGCCCAAAGCCCAACAGATCGATCGCCCAGACTTCAAAGTCTTGCTGAAGATCCGCGAGGTTTTTGCGCCAATGATCCGTCGAAGCCCCAAACCCATGCACCAACAGAATGGGCGGTTGCTGGGGATGGCCCGTTCCCGATCGCACGTAGTGAATCGCTTGATCGCGCCACTGCCAAAACTGACTGGGGGGCGCATCGGCCGCCGCCAACTGAGCACGGCGATCAAGATTCGGGGCGATCGGGAGATTCACGGCAGTCATGGGGCTAAGTCAAGAGGCAATTGTAAACCTATGTAAACATTCTAGCGCCAAGCTCAAATCTTGTCGCGATCATGGAACTTCTACAGGCCTCACTCCAGTCAGGGTGTTATGAATTCAATCACAATGTTCACCAGGTCAAAATAGATTAAAAGATTTGGCTGAAACAAGGATCGACTCTATGGCAGATGCTAAAACAGAGCTTCTTTTGGGATCTGAATAGAGACCATTTTTTGAGCGAGTTTGAACAAGTTTGGATAAGTTTATTCTGAGCGAAATCTTGAGCCACGAAATTTTAGTCACTGTTCACAGTCGGTTTTTATTTACACACAGCATCTCCCGATCTTGTTTGTAAATAAAAACTTGTGAGCAGAAGCTTGTGAACAAACGCTTGTGAATTTGATCTTGAATAGTCAAAAGATTGCGCGATTAACTAGCGCGATCAATTCGTCTGTTCTTTGAAATTTGAAACTGCTCCCCCAACTGGTCGGGAGCCAGTTTCGCTTGCCCATTAACCCTAGTCAGGACTCAACCCAATGACAGCCTTGAATAGCTTGTTTGATGAATCCTTTTATCTGGCAGCCTATCCCGACGTGGCAGCGGCCGTTCGCAATCGTCAACAGGTTAGCGGTTTGCAACATTTCCTGAATTCAGGAATGCGGGAAGGGCGCACAGCCATCAGCCGGTTCTATAGCCAACCCGATCGAGAGTTGGCCTATCGTCAAGCCTATCCCGACGTGGATGCAGCCATTCGATCGGGTGGTTTGGCCTCCGGTTTGCAGCACTATTTCCAGTCAGGAGAATCGGAAGGCCGCAGCCTGTTTCCCCGCGCGTTTGATGAGCAGTGGTATCGCAAACGGTTCTCGGATGTGAACAATGCCATCACCCAAAAAACCTTTACTTCCGGATTAGAACATTACGTGCGGTTTGGGCGTGGCGAACAGCGTGCCCCCTCAACCTTTTTTGACTTTGACTATTTTCAAGCCTATCCCGATGTGAAAGCGGCCAGGGACAACGGCGCGGCGTTTTTATCCGGCTGGGATCACTTCAATCAAGCGGGTCGCATTGAAGGGCGAGTGGCCACATTTTCGGGAACCAAAGGCAATGATTTGGTGGTGGGCAATGGGGCCCTCGATACGCTCACAGGGGTCGAAATGGATGCGGGACGATGCTTTGCGGGTGGCACGTTAACCGGTGGACAATGCCGAGAATATCTCTCCTTGGGAGCCAATGAACTGGATACATTGACGGGCGGGCCCGGTGTGGATTCCTTTGAAGTGGGCCGCCAACTCACCACCCGACTTGGCATCAACTACAACCCCTTTTACACCGCTGCTGGCAATTCAGATTTTGTGCGCATTCAGAATTTTGAACCGGGCAAAGATCGCTTAATTTTGGGAACTAAGCAGGGAGATCCTGGCTTTAGGGCATCAGGCACTGAATTTGTCAGCGCTCCGGATGGTGTTTATGTTTATGCCCGGTCTCAATCTCTGACGGGTGGGGCTGACCTGATGGCGATCGTGGAAGGGGTTGATCTGGATGCTAGCGATGTGTTGGTCAGCACAACTTTCTTGGGTAGCTAATTTGGAAAGCGGCTAGTTTGGGCTACCGCTATCCTTGGAATTTCCTTGTTTCTTTTGGTCACTGGTTCCTCAACGCCGATCGGGATTGAGTTCGGTGAGGCGATCGAGCAGGGGCTTAGCCATCCAATTCAAACCCACCTTAATTTGATGTTCCAGGGTGGGCATTCGGTACAGATACACCAGTCGCCGCAGGGCATAGGCCAAGGGCCCATCCAATTGCACCCCCAGGCCGGTGAGGGTGGCGCTGGTGTTGCCGAGGGCCAACATTTCGCCCAAATGCTGATATCGGAACGGCAGCAGGGGCCGATCGCACAAGGAAGCCCAAAGATTCCAGCCCACATAGTCTCCCGCTTGCAAGGCCGCTTGGCCGGTGCTGGGCACGGGACTACCTTGGGGATCGTTGGCATCGCGCATTTCGGCAATGTCCCCGAGGGCAAAAACCTCGGGATGGTCGATCGCCTGGAGGGTGGGTTCCACCAGCAGTTGATCGCGACCATTTTTGGGCAGGGGCAAACCTCGAACCAGCTCAGGTACTCGGTTCCCCACCGTCCAAATGGTCAGTTCCACGGGAATATCTTCTAGGCGGCCGCGATAGTCGAGCATGATGCGATCGGGGCCGATGTCGCGCACGCTGGTTTCCCAATCAATCCAAATGCCGCGCTGTTCTAAGGCCTTGTCAGCCGCTTGACGGTTAAAGTTGGGCGAATTGCGCAGAATTTGATCGCTTTGTTCAATCAGCCGCAACCGCCCTCGATCCTGAAGCCGATCGGCAAGTTTGCAAGCCAGTTCCACACCGCTGTAGCCGCCACCAACGACCGCCACTCGAATTTTGTCGCGATCGGTCGCCTCCAGAGACCGCAGCCGATCTTCCAACCGATAGGCATCAGCGATCGACCGGAAGGGCAGGGCATGTTCCGCCGCGCCGGGAATCCAGTCCATTGGCGTTTCGCAGCCCAGGGCCAACACCAACCGATCGTAGGTCAAGGTTTGTGGTTGGCCGGTGACGGGGCTGAGGCTCACCTGCCGCTGTTGAAGGTCGATCGCCTCCACAGTTCCTTGCACAAACCGCACTTGGGTTCCGGCCAGCAACTCTGCAAAGGGCGGGGCCACCTCCCAAGATTGCAGCTCGCCGGTCATCAACTCATACAGCAAGGGCAAAAACACGAATCGATCGCCCCGATCGACCAACAGAATTTCCGGGCGATGATCCCCCCAATCCAAGCGATCAAGGCGGAGGGCCGCATACAAACCCCCAAAGCCCCCTCCCAAAATCACAATCCGTGGGCTAGTGCTGTGAGCGGTCATAGGCTGGCGAGAAATAGAACTTGAAAGCAAACAATCGATCAGCCCAAGGGCGCGATCGAGCCGGGCCATCTACGGCCCCTAGCCTCTTCAGTGTAGAAAAGCTGTGGTCTTTTTGGGTGGTTCGCAGATCATTCGCCGTGCATTCGCAAACTACTCGCCGTGCATTCGCAAACTACTCGCCGTGCATTCGCAAACTACTCGCCGTGCGTTCGTAGTGCGTTCGTAGCCCATTCGCCAAGCCAACGCCAGCCGATCGCCACAGCATTGTCAAACGGAGTTGCCATCCTGAAGGAGTTCAGCACCTCAACACCCCTTAGCGCTCAACACCATCAGCGCCCCAACACCATGCAGAAACTCCCTTCTCTCCAATTTTCGGGTCAACTGTTTTCGGCGGAAACCCTGTTTCAGTGGATCGATCGCCTGTCCGATCGCCTGGGGCTGAGCCAGCCTCCCGTGGTCACCCGCGAACAATTGCAAGCCTGCCCGCCCCAGAGCCTCGGCCGGGAATGGATTGAGTTAGTCACCCGCAATGGCTATCCCTTGCTCACCAGCGGCCCCCGTCGCAAGCAATTGCATGATGCGATCCATGTGCTGACCGGTTATGGCACTGATGATTGGGGAGAATTGGAAGTGCAAGTTTTTCTGTTGGGCTGCAAATTCCGCCATCTCCATCTGCCGATCGTGGCGGGTCTGTTACGGCGATTGGGGCGATCGGGACAACTGACTGGCCCATGGCGCGATCGAGTCCGTGCAGCCTATCGTCGCGGCCAAGCAGCCGCCGACACCTTCGATCCTGACAACTGGCCCGCTGAATACCTGCTGGATATGCCGGTGATCACTGTCCGTGAGTGCTTGGGAATTCCCGCCCAATAGCCTTCTCTGGTAGCCTGGTTGGTTTGGTGATCTGGTTTTTTCATCACCATTCATCACCGCCGATCGCGATCAATTGCCGTCGATTTGCCCCTCAGCGCTGGGCAGCTCAGTTTCTCAATGGAGACGGGGACTTCGCAGTTCCCGCTCCACCGCGATCGCCCAAATATTTTTCCAACAGAGCCACAATCTTCTCCTTGCGAGGCGGTTTGGGCAAAAAGTCCGTAGAACCAACCAACTTGGCCCGCACGCGATCGACCAACCCATCTTGACCCGTCAAAATTGTGACCGGCGTATCGCGAAACCCTTCCAAACGGCGAATCTGAGTACAAATCTCATACCCATTCACCACCGGCATATTCAAATCCAAAAAGATGAAATCCGGTCGGTGTTTGCGCAACAACGGAATCGCCTGCACCGGATCCTGAGTTGACACAAACCGATAGCCCGCATGGGTCACAATATTTTCTAAAGATCGACAAATTACAATACTGTCATCAATACAGGCCACCAGTGCCCCCGCCGTTGGTTCCAGCAAGCCCGAAAGGGGATTGGGTAAATCTGGCAAGCTCCGAAATTCCACCGCATTTTGTTGCAAGAAATAGCGCAAAATGCGAATAGCCACCATCGAAGATTGTTGCAGCTTAACGTCAATGTCCCAAAAGGTTCGCTGACCATTAAACAGCGGCTGCAAACTATAAAAAGATGTGCTTTCCGTTTGTTCTTGAATTTTGGTATTCAAAGCCGACGAATCTTTCAACATCGGCGCACGATTGCTATAGTCCAAATCCAAACCCAGCAGTTGCCAGCGCTGCCAAAGCTGTTCTGCTACCTGCATCAAGGACTGGACTTCGCATTGTTCCAAAGTCACCTGGGATCCGGTGTCATGATCCAGCAGGGGAAAGGGCTGCCAATTAAATTGCGGCTCCATCATGCTGGCCGCTGTAAAAAGCATTTCCTTGGTCGCCGTGCAGACAATATCACGAGCCTGCTCTGGGTTAATTTCTTCGGCTTTCAGGCCACGGGCCAGGGTGAGCTGTTCCCAAAAACGCAATTCTGAAGGGCTGGCAAATTCAATCCGAATTCGGCTGGGGCGAAATTGCGGGCAACTGCGTTTGATGGCGCGGCTCCAGCGACGCACACGGTGAATTTCGCAGGTGGGATAACCGAGTTTGCCACGGTAAAACGGGAGCAACCAGGTGTGCTTGGTGTCGGTAAGCGACAGAACACCCGAGAGCTGCTTGGCATTGATCGTTGTCAGCAACGCCCTCAGTCTAGAAATCCCTGATGTTTGCCTCAACATCAACTCTGCGTATCCTCGTACCCTCAATAATTGGCAATGGCTGATTCAGATGGGTGACGATCGCCCTCGATCTTTGACTTACCCCAAGCATAAATCGATCACTGCGGGCGATCGGTTGTCTGTGATCAGTTGTTAGCGATTGTCTGTTAGCGATTGTCAGCGATCACTGGCGCGTGCTCGGTGGGCCTGTGACCAGTTGTTAGCGATCGGTGGTCGGTTACGGGTGAATCGGTAACGGGTGAATGGGTATCCGTGATCGTAGGCTTATTCGGCCGACCCGATCCGAGGGGTCACGGGTCGAATAATTGCTTTTTCGCTCGAAATCCGCAAAAGCCGGACTTTAAGCCACCAATTTTGCGCCTAGGCGGAGACAACCTCAATAATGCCGAGTTGGCGAGCCTTGGAGGGGTTGGAAACCCGGTTGACTCGCGGCACAGCAAATGGGTCACGAAGTTTGGCCGACTTTGACCATAGAAGATGGTTCAGACGATGGTGGGGTGATAGTTGCATCAACCCGGCTTGGGTGCAACGATCGAGATCATCGATTCCCCTGATCAGAGCGAATGCCGGCGAGGGTGTATAGCGGCTGGGCAAATCGATCAGGTTTATGTCGATCAGGCTCATGCCGATCGGGCTAGTTCGGATCGAGCTAGTTCAGAGCAGGCTAGCTCGGATCGAGCTAGGCAGATCGAGGCGTGGAAACAAGCCGTCCATCTTCAACGGAAACGAGGCGATCAGCAACATCAAGAATGCGATTGTCATGGGTCACCATCAAAATTGTGCAACCCTGCTGCTTGGCGAGGCCTTGCATGAGGTTAACCACCTCCCGGCCAGATTGACTGTCGAGGGCGGCAGTCGGCTCGTCGGCCAACACGATTTTGGGATGGCTGGCAAGGGCGCGGGCGATCGCCACCCGTTGCTTTTGCCCACCGGATAAATCATCGGGATAGTAATCCGTGCGATGACCCAGGCCCACAAGTTCTAGCATCTCGATCGCGCGCGATCGCATCTCCTGGACACTCCAACCCACATGCAGGGACAGACTCATTTGCACGTTTTGGGCAGCGGTCAGACTGCGATGCAAGTTGTGTGCTTGGAAGATATAGCCATTGTATCGTCGCGCCAAGACCAATTCTTCGGAGCTGGCCCCGTGGAGTTCTCGCCCCAACACGCTCAGGTGTCCTTCCTGGACGGAGCGTAAACCGCCAATCAGCGTCAGCAGCGTGGTTTTGCCGGAACCGGAAGGGCCCGTCACCAACACGATTTCCCCACGCCGAATTTGCAAATTAATCTCAAAGAGGACTTGTTTTTTCAAGTCTCCGTGACCAAACCAGTGATTGAGGTTGGCAATTTCAATGGCCCAGGCGGCTTCGGGTGCGCTGTTGATCGCTATGTTCAGCCTGTCGATCGCCCCGTTGGGCTGTCCCGTGGCGGCTTGGTTAAGGATGGGGTGAGTCATGGTGGTTGGTTTGCCTGTCTGAAATTGCCGCACTAGTTGCCTTGCTAGTTGCCGCACTAGTTGCCTTGCTAGTTACCTTGCTGGTTACCGCGTTGACTGCCGTGCCGGTTGCCACACCTAGAACATGTCTGCCGGATCCGCCGATTGCAAACGCCGCGAGGCGATCGCCCCCGACAAACAGCACATTACGAAGGTGACCATCAACACCAACAGCGCCCGCCCCAAGGTCATAAACATAGGCAAGTTGGTAGCGTTACGGGTCAGGGCATATAACCCAGCGGACACGGCCAAGCTGGGCACAAACCCAACAATGGCCAAGATCAGCGCTTCTTCCAAAATCACGCCAATGAAATAGCGGTGGCGATAGCCCATGGCCTTGAGGGTGGCATATTCCCGAATGTGGTCGTTGACATCGGTGGAAAGCACTTGGTAAACGATGATTACGCCAATGCCAAACCCCAGGGCCACACCAAAGCTGAAGATGAACCCAATGGCGGTGTTTTTGGCCCAGTAGTCCTTTTCAAATTGCACAAATTCCGCTTTGGTCAGCACGTTCACGTCGCTCGGCAAGGCGGCTTGCAGTTGGGTGCGCACGGTGACAGGATCGGCCCCCGGTTCCAGGTAAATCAGGCCGATGCTGACGCTGCCAGGATCCCGCCGGGGAAAGGCCCGCAAAAAGTTGCGATCGCTGGTGAGAATGCTGCCGTCGGCGGCGAAGGACGCACCCACTTTGTAAGTACCAATGACCTCAATTTGTTTGCGATCGAGGTCGGTTTGCACGGGTTGGCCCCGATCGAGCTGGGCAATGGTTTTTTGATATTCCCCCCGAGCTGCCCGATCGAAAAGATAGCGATCTTGCAACTTCAGATCATTTTGATGCTGTTGAATTTCCGGGAAATCAAAGGCCGGGCGATCGGGATTGGTTCCCAAAATCAGAATTTGCTTTTCCTTGCGGGTTTCGGGATTTTTCCAGTTGCTAATCGTGGCATAGAGGGGATCCGCATTGGCCACGCCGGGGATCGCTTCCGCTTGAAACAGACGACGACGGGCAAAGCTAGATAGACCAATCAGGTTGCGGGCCTGGGCGCTGATCAACACCACATCGGCGGTGATGGCCCGGTTCAGCCGGGTGTTGCTGTCATAAAGGGCATTTTGGAACCCCAGTTGCATAAAAATCGCCAAGTCCGCGAAGGCAATGCCCGCCAAGGCCGTCAGTAGCCGTCCCCGATCGTGCCGAAGCTGTAGCCAACCGAGGGGAATGCGACGTTGCAGGGCCGCAACCCAAGCGGGGGTCGTCTTGGTTTCGGGATTGGGGCGAGGTTGGGGGGCGGCTCCCAAATCAGCCGTGCCGGGAGCCAGAGATTCAGGGGCTGAGTCGGCAGAGCGAGTGAGGCGATCGAGCATGATGGGCATCCATCCCGAAGGGTTCTCAGACAGCGCGGGCAGTGATTGGGGAAACCCGGCTGCCAACGGTAAGCAAAAATTGAAGATCAGGACGCGCTAGACAGCCCGATCGATAAAGACTGGGGCCAAGACTGGGGCTAGGGCGCGTCGTCAAATCGCCTGAAACCCTGATTCCGCCGTTGGCAGATCGTGGGGGATAAGATGCTCAAGTCCCTTGTCACAACGACTGGAACGTGGAAAATCAATCGTTTCCGCCTGATCCTAGGAAATGACGACAGGCCCTAAGGCTGGGGCAGAGATTTCAGATCGATGGTGGCTTTTACTTGCAAATTGGTCAGATTGGCCACCCGCTGACCGTCGGTTGGCTCCAGCCGAATTCGCACTTCCACCACGCGCTCATCCAAATTGGCAGAGGGATCGATATCGCGGGTGGTCTGTTTGCGCACCTGCAACCCCGATCGCACCACCGATCCTCGCAGTTCACCGGAAAATGCATCACTCGTGATGGTGGCCGTTTGCCCCACGCGAACCTTGGGTGCATCGGTGTCATACACTTCCGCCACCACTTCCATTAGCTGGGTTTGACCCAAATCGGCAATGCCCTGGCTACCCACCAATTCACCGGGTCGAGCATAGATTTTCAGTACCTGACTGTCTCGGGGAGCGCGAATAATGGCACGGTTGAGATCCGCCCGCGCCTGCTTAGCGGCGGCGATCGCAGCGGCCAGGTCTGCTTCGGCCACCCGCAAATCCGTGGGGCGCACCTCCGCAATTCGATCGAGGGTGGCCCGAGCGGCGGTGAGCTGAGCCACGCCCGTTGTCCGAATTCGATCGAGGCTGGCCTGGGCTTCCACCACTTTTTCTCGATAGGAAGCATCGATTTGGGCCAAATTAGCCCGCGCTTCCACCAACCGAGCACGGGCCGTATCCAGGGTGGTGGTTTTGCTGTCCCGTTGAGAGGCAGAAATCGCCCCCGTGCCATAGAGGCTGGCATAGCGATCAGCTTCCACCTGGGCGTTGGCTAACTCCGCTTCCAAACGGGCGATCGTGGCCCGCTGGGCGGCCAGTTGGGTATCCCGTTCCGCCAGCAGTCGATCGAGCGTGGCCCGTTGGGAGCGCCAATCGCCATCCCGCTGGGCCCGCACCCGATCGATCTCTGCCGACTGGGCATTCAGTTCGCCCCGTTTGGCCCCAGCTCGCACCCGATCAAGGGCCGCTTCAGCCGAATCCACCTGGCGATCAGCCCGTTCCACCGCCGCCGCCAACCGTTCCGCCTCATCCAAAATCGCCACCACCTGGCCCGCCCGCACCCGATCGCCCTCCTCCACCAACAGGCGGGCAATTCGCGAATCCGTGCTCGATGACGGAGCCGCCAGCGTAATCACCTCCCCCGCTGGCTCCAGTTGCCCCAGGGCCGTCACCACCGTTGGCGACGGCAAGGGCGTAACCACCGGAGCTGGAGTTTCCGCTGCCCGGCTGCGCAACAACACCGCTCCCCCACCCACCAAGACCACCGCTCCCAGGGCGATCGGAATCGTCGCTTGAGTCCATTGACGGGGATTGAGCAATTTCCAAGGAACCGGACTGGTCACGATGTCGCCCTCCGAATCTTGTGCAGCGAGCTGTGGAGTGAGAGAGGTATAGCAGGTAATCAAACTGAACTGTCTAGTTCAATTTTGAGTATAGCTAGACTAAACCGTTTAGTACAATAGGAATTAATGCGGAATTCATCCCAAATCGTAATTTGCGGACTCGATCTCTCCAAACCTTTAACCACAACGGCCTTTTACCGCTCAAAATCACCTGATGCAATCCAAGGCGATCGCCCATTAATCTTTAATGACTGCCCAGAGGAGAGTTAAGGTTGAAACCTTGCGGAAGCGTCATGGGTTGGAACCCGTCAAAAGTCAACGCGCATCAGCCGCGAATTAACGCTTACACCGCCTCCATTTTGTCAATCATTCATCCCGCCAATCCTGTCAATTCTGGGCAGGAAGATCCTGGGCAGAGATCGGGGCAGCCCAGCCCCCCTTGCTCAATTCCGTTGCTATTTTGTAGGTAATGACCATGTCCGTTCCGGCTGCGCACCCGATCGCCCCCCTCAGCAAAAAACGCCAGATCCTGGACGGAGCCATGAAAACCTTCCTGGCCAAAGGTTATGCAGGCACGAGCATGGATCGCGTGGCGGCCACCGCAGGCGTTTCCAAAGCAACGGTTTACAGCCACTTCCAAAGCAAGGAAAGTCTCTTTGGGGCGCTGGTGGAAGAGCTGGCCCGCAGCAAGTTTCCGGAAATGTTTGACGAAACCCTCTTGGGGGCTGACCCACACCACTTTTTGCGACATCTGGCCAATCTCTTCATCTTCAAGGTGGGCCAGGATGAGGGACATATGGCCTTCATTCGCTTGATCATGGCCGAGTCGGAGCGGTTCCCGGAGCTATCCGAACTGTTTATTCGAAATTTTTGCCAGCGCGGTTGCGAAGCCCTCGCCAGCTATTTGACAGCCCATCCGGAGCTAAATATTGACGATCCAGAAGCGACCGCCCGCGTTTTTATTGGTGCTCTGGCCCACTTCAACATCACGCAGGAGATGTTGGGCGGCAAGCACTTGGTTCCCATGGATCCCCAGCGCGTCATCGATACATTGCTGGCCATGATTTTGCACAATCCCTAACTGAGAGATCCCCATTGCCAATCCGAGATCTGTCGATGGATCTAGGTCTAATGGATCTAGTGGATCTATTGATTCTTGATAGGTTCGCTGAATTTCCCCTAATTTCCTCAAATTTCATCAATAGACTCCATTGATCAGATCCGATCGCTCCTAGAGATCCAGCAACTCGATCGCCCTACTCGTGCAGATCGATCGCCTTGAGCTATCCAAACGCCGGGGATCGTCAATTGGCCAGGTTTCGCCGCCAGCCGCCAAAAAGTATTACCATTTTTTAACAGAGACTCAGTGTTTGGAGCACTGCGCGTTCTTCTTGGAAGGATTTCCCTCATTATTTCAATCATGACTATCGCCGCCTCTAATGCGATCTCAAATGGGATGGTTAATCCCAGTAGTTCAGCCACGGAAGACGAGGGCAAAGGGCTTTTAACCCGTCCCGATCGCAACACCCATGACGGACAACCTGCGCAAGTGCACCAGCCTCCAGCAGTCAGCAAGGATGACATGATGGACGCGGTACGGACGATTCTGTTAGGGGTTGGTGAAGATCCCGATCGCGAAGGGCTGCTGAAAACCCCGCACCGGGTGGCGGAGGCCATGCGTTTCCTCACCAGCGGCTATGACATGTCGTTGGAAACATTGGTCAATGGGGCCATTTTTGATGAGGGCCACAATGAAATGGTTCTCGTTCGCGACATCAACTTCTTCAGTCTTTGCGAACACCATATGCTGCCCTTCATGGGCCGGGCCCATGTGGCTTACATTCCCAACCAAAAGGTGGTGGGCTTGAGCAAGTTGGCTCGGATTGTGGAAATGTATGCCCGTCGTTTGCAGGTGCAAGAACGCCTAACCCGTCAAGTGGCGGAAGCGATCCAAGAAGTTCTGGAGCCTCGGGGGGTGGCTGTGGTGATGGAGGGAACCCACATGTGCATGTCGATGCGTGGGGTACAAAAGCCGGGTTCTTGGACGGTGACCAGTGCCATGGTGGGTGTGTTCCAAGAAGACCAAAAAACCCGCGAAGAGTTTCTGAACCTGATTCGGCATCAGCCGTCGTTCTAGGTTTTAAGGCAGGGCACTGAGGATCTGTCATCAGATCCTCGATCGTCTAAATCCTGCTGGTGCGAAGTCGTGGGGAGCCAAGGGTTAAGCCCCCGTCTACCTGTTGCGAAATCGTGAGGGATAAGGGGCTTAGTCCCCTTGTCTGCAATTTGTCTAGAAGTTTTCTACGACCTGTCTAGAAGCTTTCTGCAACAGGTTTCTGGGGCGGACTTACTAGTGTCTTGGTCTCTCGACTTCTGTACCCAATGAGCTGAGATCTGCGTCATTGTCATTGCCCGATCGGGGGTAACTCTGGGGCCGTTAGGGGAAGTGCTTTGGCCAAGCAGTTGGCATCTAAGAGCAGGAGGCCTTCTTGGGATTGAGCTGCCAAGCAGCGATCGACCCGTTGAGCCAGCGCCGATCGCTGGCCACTGGCTAACCAGCGCCGGGCTTCTCCGTAGGCGGGTTGGTATTGCCGTAGCCAGTCATTATTTTCCAAATAGTCGCGATCGAACGCGCCCGGATCCAGTAACCAGTGAGTGGGTTGATACTGGGCGATCGCGGCCCGCAATAGGTTGAGATCAGGGCTGTATTGGGCCCGCAGCAAGGTTTCCACACGCGATCGAAACTCGCGGTAATAGCCCCAGTGGTAGGGAATTGCAAATTCGGCCCCCACCAAAACGGATTTACCGGCAAAAGTGGGGATGTTGCTGGCTTCACCGGAAAGGGTGGCAATGCGCATATTGTTTGGATAGTCAGCCAAGATTTCATAGAGATCCGGTGCCTGGCCGATCACGTAGTTCGCCTTTGGAAACCCACGCACGGCCAACGGATAGGCAACTAACAACCCGATCGCCCCGAGCGTGAGACCCCAAGCCAAAAGTCGCCGCTGTCCTTGGGCCCAAGTCCAAAGCCGATCGAGCAGCAACACCAGCACAATTCCTGTGGCGATCGCCAAAACGGCTCTCAGGCCATGTTGGGTGTAGCGACTGGGCAAGTGCAACCGAAACAGCAGCAGATGGGCCAAACCAAAGCAACCGAAACTAGCCAGGGTCAACAATGGCAGAACTTCAATGCCCGATCGCACTTGAGACCAGAGGGGAAACCGATCGCGCCAGCGCCAAATCAGGGGCAAGCCCAACCCCAAAACCAGCAAAGGCGGCTCCAGCGGTGGTTGAATGCCGCTGCGACCCGCCGACAGCCAAAAACGCCCAAAATCTTCATAGAAAAAGCGCGATCGCCCATTGGGTAAAAATTCCGGTAACTGACGCGCTTGATCAACGGTGATGGTGGGGCCAAAGGCAGAAGCATTGGCCGCAAAGGGCAGTAACACCGCCACACAAACCCCCAGCCCGATCGCCCAAATGCGCCAATGGGCCTCCCGCCGCCAGACCCCGATCGCTAAACGCAGGGTCAACATGGCCGCCGTCACCAAAACATAGTGGGGATAAAAACCCCCCAACAGCCCGATCGCCAAACATAGCCCCCAGGGCGATCGCTTCACCCAAGCCCACAGCACCATCAAAAACAGGGGATTCAAAAAAGCCCGCGCCGTGCCCGAAGCCAAATCATCCTTCAGCCAAAGGTTTTGGAGAAACAGCAGCGCCGCCACAAAGCCGGCAAAGGGAACCGGCAAAATGGCTCGCGTGACGGCCCAAGCCAATCCCCCGATCGCGCCACTGAGAATCAACGGCCACCCCTTGGCCGCCATCACAGCTCCCCAATCCATTACTTCCGGGAACCAGTAGATGGCTCGAAATCCCCAGGGGGCAACGGACTCAAAATAATCCGCAATCCAATCACCCGGAAACGCATCCGGGTGACTGAGCCGCAGCATCCAGAACAAATGCTGCCGACCGTCATCGGCCACCACATAGGGATCTGCAAAGGCTTCCGGCAAGATGGCCAAGCCATAGCCCAAGCCGAACAGAATACTGGCAATCCACCAGAGCCGATCGACCCAACGGGCTGGCTCGGGGTCAATCAAAAGCTGTCGAAGCCGGGCGATCGCAGACATCATGGGGGGTTGGAAAAAGGGGCCAGGGTGTTGAACCGAATGTCGATCGCCATCAGTCATGGGTGCATCGATGAACCCATGAACAACAACCAAGAACACCCCTAGCGCCAATTTCAGTGCAACGAAACGAAGGGGTTTGTGCTGATGGTGCTGTTGATTAGCCCATCTTGCCAGGCGATCGCCCCCTCGGGATCCTTCGTTTCCCCCTAGCGCCACTTCCCCAGCGGTCATTCAGATCCCAGACATCTGGTTTAGGCTGGTAATGAGCGATCGCAAAACACCCTGTGAGCCATAGGCTTCATTGACCCAAAAACGGATTTTGGCTTTAAGCGAATCTTCGCTTCTCCTAACAGCAGTCCCATCTTGAAAAGCCTGCTCAACGCTCTCATTTATGATGGGCAATTGCGGATTCAAGATTTGGAAATTTTAGATCCCTATCAGCAACCGGAAATTCCCGATTCCAAGTTGAGCATTTTGGATGTGAAAGCTCAGCTTGATGATGGCTCCACCGTGATTATTGAAATGCAGGTGGCCAAGGTGGAAGCCTTTATACAGCGAATTTTGTATAACACCACCAAAGCCTATGCCAGCCAACTGGGACGGGGTAAGTATTATCTGGGACGGGGTAAGTATTATTGGGATTTGAGGCCCGTGATTGCCGTCACCATCACGGACTTTATCTTATTCGACGATCCAGAGGTGGATCAGTCCTTGCCCATTTCCCGGTTCAGCATTCTGAATGAAGAAACCCACGCCCTTTGCACCTCGCAATTGCGCTAGATTTTTGTGGAATTACCGAAATTTAGTAAGGATTTGGTGAACTTAGAAGGGCTGGTCGATCAGTGGTTATTTTTCTTGCAACGGGCCGGGGAGTTGCAACAAGCTCCTCCAGAATTGACCAGCGATTGGGATTTACAGTCAGCCCTGGACATTGCCAACGAAAGTCAACTGTCTCCGGCGGAGTTGCGCTTTTTTGAGGCGGAACTCGATCGACTGCGCGTCATGCAAGGGCAAATTTTCAGCGCTCGGGACGAGGGTCTTGCGGAAGGACTAGCTGAAGGACGGGCCGAAGGGCTGGCAGCAGGGCGTGCTGAGGGGATCACCTTAGGTGCAAAGCAGCGAGAACTGGAAATTGCCCGCGAGCTGCTAAAAACCCTGGATCCGGAAACGGTCAGCCGGGTGACGGGCTTGTCGATCGAACAAGTGCAGGATCTGGCCCAAGCCACCGATGATCCTTAAAGTTGCGCCAAAAATTGCACCCAAATTGCGCCGGGTTCATTAAGACCAAAACACCAATACCAAAACACCAATACCAAAACACCAAACTCAACGAGTTCTTTCGCCCCCAGCAAACCAAGGACAAATCTCCAAAGGGCGAAACCCTTGCCTTATACTGCGATCAAACGTTCCCCGATCGCCCAAGAGCTAACGGGAAGAACGACTCGATCGGCTCTTTGAACCCACGCCGCAAACTACCATGCTGGAACTGTACCAATTTGAGTTATCGGCTTACTGCGAGAAGGTGCGCCTTGCGCTGGATTACAAGAGCCTGGACTACCGCAAAGTTGAAGTGACTCCCGGAGTCGGACAAATCGATGTTTTTCGGTTGTCGGGCCAGCGCCAAGTGCCCCTGCTGAAGGATGGCAACGAGGTGATTGCCGACTCAACCGCGATTTTGAACTATCTCGATCGCGCCTATCCCGATCGCCCTCTTTTGCCCCCCAATCCTGCCGAGCGGGCCTTGGCGACGGTGCTGGAAGCTTGGGCCGATGATTCGTTCTATGCCGATGCCCGCAAGGTTTTTCTGGCAACCCTGGGTCAAGATCCGGGCTACCGCACGGCCCTGTTACCGGATGAAACGCCGGATCCGTTGAAGACCCTGGTGGGCTTCATTCCCGGTGAGGTTTTTGGGGTGATGGGAGCCGGTGTGGGTCTCACGCCGGAGGTGCTGAAAAAGGCCAAGGATAACCTCGGCCGCGCGATCGAAAGTCTATGCAGCCTTTTGGAAGCAAATCCTTACCTGACCGGCAGTCAACCCACCCTGGCCGATGTGGCGGTGGCGGCGGTGAGTGTGTTGGTGAAAATTCCCAGCACACCCTACTTTGATGTGCCGATCGGGCTGCGCGGGCGCGGCATTCCGGGCATTGCTGACAATCCGGCCTATGCTCGCTTCTTTGACTGGCGCGATCAGTTCTATCGTGACTTTCGCACGCCCTTGACCGGTGTGGCCAGTGCCAACCCCAGCAGCAATGCCGGGCCCACGACTATCTCGATCGACTAGGGTTTAGGAGCGTGGTTCGATCGAGCTGTTGAAGGCTGAGTCACGCTTGATCGAACCAACAACTGAACCCCGATCGAACCCGATCAACCTCATCTCCACCCCTATGCCGACTGCTCGCCGGGCCCGCCCCGATCGTCCTGCCCGATCGCCTCGATCCTCTCGATCGCGGGTGACCCTGCTGTCGTTGTGGCAATCGCGGCGGGCGGCCCGCAGTCGCAAGGTGTCTCCCCTGCCGCCCAAGCCGCCACTACCGCGGCCCATTCAGCGCCTGAAGCGAATTCAGCGTTGGTCAGCCATTGCGGCAATGGTTTCGATCGCCCTAGCCGTGTTGGTTTATGCCCAAACGGTGCAGTTGCAACAGGCTTGGACAATGGACTATCGCAAACTCCAAAGTCTTCAGCGCCAAGAACGAGATTTGCGCGTGGCCCTGGAGGTGTTGAAAGACAAGGTGGCCCGCCAAGCGGCGGCGACCGACTCCACCTTGCAACCCCCCCCACCGAAACAACTGATTTTCCTGAAGCCCGCCAACACGACGGAGGCCAGCGGCCGATCGCCCAACATGCCCGCAGCGTTGCCGCCGGCCACGGGTGAGGGGCAACAACCCGCCGAACCCAGGCCGATCGGCTACTGATTCCCGGTTGCGATTCTCAATCCTGCGATGGTCACGGATCGCCCATTGAGCGATTGAACCGCCACTCGGGCTTAAGCTCGGCGGTAGCGCATCCCCGGCAAGTTTTCCACCAGGCCCAATAGCTCCAATTCCGTGAGGGCCGCCATCACGTTTCCGGGACTGAGGCCACTGGCCGCCACGATCGCATCAAAGGCCGTGGGAGTTGGGTCGATCGCCCGCAAAACGGCAGCCGGAGCCGGAGCCAAGTTTGGTGGTGGCAGGGTTGGGGCGACGGCTGGCTTGGCCGTTGGGGTTGGTCCAGGGGCAGCGGGCCCCGGCGCAGGCGATCGGGCGGTTTCACTGGCGGTGGCGGACTCCGCTCGATCGAGCTGGGGCAGGGCCCCCAAACAATCCAACAGATGGTCTTCGCTCAAAATGACCTGCGCCCCGCTGTTGATCAGCTTCAGGCAACCGGCCGAAAGGGGCATGTCCAATGACCCGGGCAACACATAAACATCTCGGCCATAGTCGGCCGCTTGGTTCGCGGTGATCAACGCTCCCGATCGCTCGCCGCCTTCAATCACGATGGTTGCCCGAGCCAGCCCCGCCACAATTCGGTTGCGGCGCGGAAAGTGCGCGCGATCGGGCCCCGTGCCGCTGGGATATTCACTGAGGGCAAACCCGGAGCCGGGATAGTCAAACGCGCCCACAATTCGACCATAGAGATCGCGGTTGCCCGTGGGATAGACCCGATCGACCCCGGTTCCCAAGACGGCAATGGTGCGCCCACCCGCCGCCAAACAAGCACGATGGCTTTCCGCATCCACCCCCTCCGCCAACCCAGAAACAATGCCAAACCCCGCTTTGGTGAGACAGGTGGTGAGCCGATTGGTCCATCGCTGGCCATAGTCCGACGGTTGGCGCGTGCCCACGATCGCCACCAGGGGTTGCGTTCCCTGAAGTTCCGACGGGTGGGGTTGGCCTCGGTAATACAACAGGGGCGGGAAATCCGGCAACTCCCGCAGAAGTTGCGGATAGTCTGGATCGGCGGGAGTCCAGAACTGGGGATTTTTTTGAGTCCAATCGGCCAAGAGTTGCTCAGGGTCGATCGCCGATCGCCCGGCCAGGATTTTCGCCAACCGTTGGGGGCCGATGCCTTCGATGGGGGTTAAGTCCCTGGGATCTGCCTGCCAAGCGGCGGCCAAGGAACCAAAGGCCCGCTGGAGCCGCTGCAAGAGCACGGGGCCCACATCCGGAACCTGCGACCAGGCCAACCAGGCGGCTCGCTCCGTGGAAGGTGCAGTGGGGTGCGATCGGGACAGATTCAAAACAGATTCAAATTAGGAGGGCTAATTAACAGTGAACAGATTTGGTATCAACCGATTGGTATCATAGGGGGGCTATCGCGTCGTGTTCGATCGGGGCTGCCTTAGCCAAGCGTTCGATCGCGATTCGACAGTGCCCTTGTGGGCCCCCGCCGGCACTGAGTCACCGTTGGTAACTCCGCTACCGCGTTGGCCTTTGCCCCGGCTTGCCCCACAACTTGGCTGCCCAAGCCTCTTTCCTCGTTCGGAGCAATACAAATGCTGGCGCTTAAAATCACTGTATACGTTGTTGTCTCGTTCTTCATTGGCCTGTTTGTGTTTGGTTTTCTGTCCAACGACCCGGCCCGGAACCCCAACCGTCGCGATTTTGAATAAACCTGGGCTGGATTTTGGAATGCCATCGCTAGCCATCGATGGGTTGTCCATCGGCGCGATCGCAATTCCGAGCTTCAATCCTGCTCCTTGTGTTGATGATGAAACTCAGCGATAGCGACCAGTTTGCTACGCTGAGTTTTTGTGTGTGGCAGCAAGGATCCCAATGGCGGCATCTCTTGCCATATCCCCAGTACAATGACCACGCAAGCACGCTCACCCAAGGGATTGTTTGGGGCTGAGTAGTGGCCGGCTGGATGGTTTACTTGCGATCGAGATCCGGCTCGATGGTGTGGTTGATTGTCGTGATTTTTTGCCCATTGGACGACTGATTTATGCCCTACCCGGTGCTACCGCCCGAGATGCCGCCGCTAGTCCAGGACGTGGCTGTAACGCGGGAAACTGAGCCGACGGCCGCCGAGGGCGATCGCCCCCCTGAGCCAAATTCAACCGCCCCCGCGTCGGTTCCCCTGCGCCGGTTAGGATCTCTGCCGCCTCGGCCGGCTCGCAGCTTGCGGCCCGGATCCTTGCGAGATTTTCGGCAACAGCACCGCCAAGACCGACGGGCCGCCGACCAATTGGGGCCGAATCGGGCCTTGATTCACATTGATCGGCAAATCGATCGGCAAGTGGATCCGCCCAACCGACAAAACCCGCCCCGCCCGCAGGCCGAAGAGCAGACAACCGCCACCAGCAACGGGAAGAACCCGCCGGCCGGATTGCCGCCGCTGCGTCGCTGGGCAAGACCCACTCGCGATCAAACAACGCCCCCCCAATTAACCCAGTCCACCGATCGACCGTCAGCCGCCAACCCTGGCCAACTCGGGGAATCCACAGCGATCGGATCCACAGCAGTCGGATCCACAACTGAGGGATCTACAACTGAGGGAGCAACGGTCTACGCCGCTCAGGATTCAACGAACCAACCCAATGCTCAAGGCGCTGGGCAACAGCTTCGGGCAGACAATTCCGATGAGGATCCCCTGCGGAATGTGCCGCCCCTGTTTCCTCGGGAAGGGCCAGGGCCGGTGAACGAACCACCCAATGGAACCGAGGGGCCGGAAATACCGCCTCCCGAGCCAGCCACGGGCGATCCACCGTTCCCGCCGCGATCGAGCGATCAACCCCCATCCCCCACGGATCCGCAGCCGACGGAGCGACCGATCGACCCCGATCGACCGCCCCAACCGGTGAATGCGGGCGACCCCAACAATTCACCGAACCGAACCGATCGACCCGGTGGCGGCCGGCCCCCGCGGCCAGAGTTGCCCAATTTGCCCCCCGGTGCGATCGGGGCGATTGAGGTAACGGCCGATCGGCAGGAATTCGACTCGGTTCGGCAAATTTTCATCGCGATCGGCAACGTCACCATGCGTTACCAAGGAGCCGTGATCAATGCCGATCGACTCCAGGTCAGCCTTGATAATCGAATTGCCCTTGCAGAAGGCAACGTAGCCCTCACCCGTGGCCAGCAGGTGATTCGGGGCGCAAGGATGGAATACAACCTCGTGCAGGGGGATGGTTCCCTGTTTGAGAGCTACGGCGAAATTTTCCAGCCCACCACTGGCGAAGACTTTGCCCCGGCAGAGGTGATCACCGCCGGGCCCTATAATCCCGCCCTCGATCGCCCCTTGAGCGATCGCATTTCGGCCAACGAGCCGCTGCGGGATGTGCGCCAAACGGGCCAATTTGGGCTGCAAGTGGGCACGGGCAATTTTGGGCTATTGGATCCGCCACCGGGCCAGGTGGGCGAGGTGCAAAACTTCCGCTTCCAGGCCGATCGGGTCGATTTTGACCCCAACGGCTGGGTGGCCCAAAACGTGCGGATCACCAATGATCCCTTCTCGCCCCCGGAAACGGAAATTCGGGCCGATCGGGCCCGGCTGCGGCGCTTGTCGCCCTTGCGGGATGAGCTAATTGCCGATCGCCCCCGGGTGGTGTTTGACAATCGCTTCACCCTGCCCCTGTTGGTGCGCCGAACGGTGATCGATCGCCGGGAACGGCCGCCCCAGCCCTTTGAAATTCGCTACGACGGTGAAGATCGAGGCGGGCTATACATTCAACGGCAATTCGACGTAATTCGCACGCCCCGAGTTCGTCTGCGGGTCACGCCTCAATACCTGATCCAGCGGGCCCTATTTGACGAACAAGCCAACGGGCCAATCGGGCTGGATGTGTTGGGCTTGCAGGCTCGACTGACAGCGCAACTGTCCCCCACCACTTCTCTGCTGGGCGTGGTGCGAGCCGTGACGCTCGATCCCGATCGCTTTGAAGATGACTTCCGAGGCAGCGTTCGGCTCAATCAAATCATCCCCACCGGTTGGGGGCCCCACTCCCTCACCCTGGAATATAGCTATCGCGATCGGTTATTTAACGGTTCCTTTGGGTTCCGCACCGTGCAACGCAGCATCGGGGCCGTCTTTGCCTCGCCCCAAATCCGGATTGGCAACACCGGCTTCATTGCCAACTACCAATTGGGCTACCAAAACATCAATGCCCAATCGGACTTTGGTGATCTGATTGATGAACCCAGCCGCAACACGGACGATCGAATCACCCTCGATCGCACGCAAATGGCAATTGCAGTGGCCCGCCCGATCGTCCTGTGGCGTGGCGAGGCTTTGCCGGCCACACCCGAAGCCGGCCTGCGCTACAGTCCCGTGGCCCTGCGGCCGAGCATCGTGCTGGTTCCTCGCTTGCAAATGGTTTGGCAAAACTACAGCAGCGGCGACTATCAAAACGTGCTCACCGGCTCGATCGTCCTCCAGGGACAGTTGGGCCATTTTTCCCGTCCTTGGCTAGACTACACGGCCTTCACCTTGGGCTACATCGAAAACTGGCGACATGGTTCCTCGCCGTTCCTGTTCGATCGCGTTGGTGATGCGCGGGTGGTGGTCGTTGGCCTCACTCAGCAAATCTATGGACCCTTCCGGGTTGGCTTCCAGCAGGTCTACAACGTTGATACGGGCGAACGGATCGACAGTAACTACACCCTGGAATATAGCCGCCGCACTTACGGTTTGCTGTTGCGCGTTGATCCAGAGCGCCAATCCGGCTCCCTGCAACTGCGCATCACGGATTTCAACTGGACGGGCAGCGGTCAGGAATTTGGTGATATCTAGGCCCAATCGCTCGATATGGCCTGATCGCCTTCACCTCCAGCCTTGATCTAAAACGATCGGCAAGTCATGAAACAGATGCCATAAAGCGATTAGCAGGTGGGCATTGCCCATCCCACCGGCCACTCAAACCTTGCTCTTAAATGGGCAGGTTGGCCCTGGGGTCGAACGACTCGATCGCCCGTAATTGTTCATACAACGCCAACTCATCGGTGCTCAATTGGGTTGGCGTAGCGATTTGGATTTCCACAATCTGATCGCCCCGGCGATCGCGGTTGATCGGATAGCCCTTATTCGACAGGCGCAGCCGCTGGCCGTGGCGCACCCCGCGCGGCAGGTTCATCTTCACCATCCCATCCAAGGTCGGTACCTCGATCGCGCTGCCCAACACCGCCTCGCTGGGGGTGACTGGCACTTCGCAATAGAGATCGACTCCCTCCAGCCGGAAAAAGTCGTGGGGGGCGACGGTGATTTTCAAGAACAAATCACCCCCATTAATTCCCTGATTTTTGAGGCGGATCCGCTGGCCAGTCACCAACCCTGGCGGCATGTTCACTTCCAGCGATCGGCCGTCTTCTAGTCGAATTCGTTCCCGGCCACCGCTAAAAGCCTTTTCCAGGGGAATGGTTAACCGTGCTTCCGCGTCCCGGGCAACCGGTGGCTTCACGGTATAGGCCGTGCGGGTTGTGCCGGGCCGGTAGTAATCTCGATTGCCCGGTTGGGGTGGGGCCGTCGGTTCGCCGCGTCGATTCAACAGCCGATCGACAAAGCTATTGAAGTCAATAAACTCGCTGTAGTCCAGGTTGTCGGCCACCCGAGATTCGGAGCGATCGCCCCAGGTGCGTCCTGCTGCAGCCCGCCGGGCATTTTGGAATCCCTTCTGTTTCCAAAATTTGCTGTATTCGTCGTATTGGGCCCGCTTGGTTGTGTCCGAAAGTACCTCGTAGGCTTCGCCAATGTCCTTGAATCGCTCTTCGGCTTCCTTGTTTCCGGGGTTCAGGTCGGGGTGATATTGCCGAGCCAGTCGCCGGAAGGCCCGTTTAATTTCGTCGCCGCTGGCCTCTTTGGCAACACCGAGAATTGCGTAGTAGTTGCGGAAGTTTTGCATTCGGGGAGGTCAAGTTCAAACAGCTGCGATCGCGATCGGCGCTTCGGCTTTCCAGCTTACCGCGATGGGCCCTTAGGCGTTCGATCGGCTAACCGATCCGGTCGATTGGCAGCGCGATCGGCCAGCTTCGGCCATCTAACGACTGGCCGCAGATTGCGATCACCCAACCATTCCAAGCGCGATCGGCAGCAGGTACCCAGAGCCGGATCGGGAGCGTCCTGGATCAACCCGCATGTCTGAATCCATGTCTTGATCTAGGGATGCCCGCTGACCCCGGGCGATCGCCCCTCAGCTATAGTGAGGGGATAGAGCCAATCACGGCGCGATCGCCCGTCCGGCTCGGATTTTTGACTTGTTATTTGCTGATTAAACCCATCATGGCCGCAAAACCCGCTGCTCCCTCCTTTTCCATGGAGGACTTCATGGCTGCCCTCGACGAAAAAACCGTCTCTTTTGAGGCGGGGCAACGGGTCAAGGGCAAACCCTTTGAGTACGCCAACGACGGGGTTTATGTAGACATTGGCGGCAAATCCGCTGCGTTTTTGCCGGTACGCGAAGCCGCCATGCGCGAACCCTCGGGCGCTGAGGAACTGCAAAACCTGTTGCCGCCCAATGTGGAGCGCGAGTTCATTGTGCTCAAGGAAGCCAACGCAGATGGTCAGGTGACCATTTCGATTCGACAAATGGTGTTGGATCAGGCCTGGAAGGAGTTGGCCAAGGCCCAAGAGGAGAAACAGGCGATCGCCGCGCGTGTGAATGGGGTCAACAAAGGCGGCGTGACGGCGGCCGTGATGGGCTTGCGGGGGTTCATTCCCCGATCGCACCTGGTGGAACGGGAGGATTTGGACTCGTTGGTGGGCCAAACCTTAACCGTCGTGCCGATCGAGGTGAACCGCAATGCCAAAAAACTGGTGCTCTCGAACCGGGAAGCGGCCAAGGTCGGCCTGATGGCACGCCTGAAGGTGAACCAACTCGTTGAAGGTAAAATCACCGGGATTCGCCCCTTTGGCGTGTTTGTGAGCTTTGAGGGCAACACAGGGCTGCTGCATGTCAAGCAAATGAGCCAAGCCCATGTGGCCTCGATCGAGGATCTGTTCAGCCAGGGCGAAACGATCCGCGCCGTGATTATGGAAATCGATGAGTGGAAGGGACGGATCGCCCTTTCAACAGCGGTGCTGGAAAATCACCGGGGCGAAATGTTGGAAAACAAGGCCACGGTGATGACCGAGGCGATCGCCCGTCATGCCCAGCTTTATCCCCATTGGGACGCAGAGCCGGAGCCGATCGCGGAGTCCAGCCCGGAGCCAACCGAGCAGCCCACCGCCCCGGAAGCCGCAGAATCGATCGCACCGACTGACTCAACCGAGTCAAGCGAATCAAGCGAATCAACCGCAGCCCAGGCCAGCCCCGAGGCGATCAGCCCGGAAACACCAGACAACCCGGCAGCACCGGAACCCGCCACCAAGCCAGAACCGGCCCCTGCGCCCAAAGCTCCGATCCGGCTGGTGGATTTGAAACCGAAACCTAGCCGCGCTCCTGAGTCGAACGCATAGCACCTATGATCCCGATCGCCCTGGTCTTGGCCCTTTGCCTAGAGTGGGCGATCGCCCCGGCGGCGATCACGGGTTTGCCCCCTAGCCCACTCGCCCAAGCCACGCCGAACCAACCGGCAGGGATCCGGAGCGATCGGTTGGGGTTGAATGGCCTGCGCTTGGGCGACAATCCCCAACGGGTGCGCGCTCGGCTCGGCCGGCCCCAACGCACCCAAAACCAGCCCCCTGGCAACTATGACCGCTACGAGGCTTGGTATTACCCCAACCTGATTTTGGGCTTTGGTGATGGAGCGTTGGCCATGATCACAACGACGCGACCCAACTGGGGAACGGCTGAAGGGGTACGGGTGGGCGATCGCTCCAGCCGCATCCTGGCCATTTATGGAGACCCCAATTGGCGCGATTCCGATCGCTGGGGCTACCTGACCGATGACGGGGCTTTTTTGACATTGCGCCTACGGGGCGATCGGATCGTGGAAATTCTCTGCGGTTGGCTGCCCGATTAAGTTGGTTGCCCGATTAAGTTGGTTGCCCAATTTAAGTTGGTTGCCCAATTAATGATTCAACACCCATGAGCAACCATGGCTAAAAAGCAAAAATTTCCGCATCTCTTGGGTTCCAAATGGACGGCCCGCCAACGCACCTTTGGTTGGCGACATTTTCAGGTGAACAATCGCAAAAACGAGGGCGATCGGGTCTATGCGGAACTGGTGGCCTCCTGCGATCCCAATGCGCGGTTTTGGATTGATGCGCGCAATCTCAAAAACCGTGATCTGTGGGCAGCGGGCTGGCAAACCCTCGAAGAAATTGAAATTCTGGCAGCGGTCGATCGGGGCGATGACCTGAGCGAAGAAGTGGAAGTGCTGCACCCAGACGCACTGTGATGCCCAGCCCCTAGCTACTACTTGGAAGGGCCATGGGGCTAGAGCGTGTCGTCAAATCGCCTGAAACCCTGATTCCGCCGTTGATCGATCGGTCGGGGGAATTAGGGTGGTGGGCGCAATGAAGATCAACGGAGAGGGTGGGATTCGAACCCACGGAACCTTGCGGCTCACTCGATTTCAAGTCGAGCGCATTCGACCACTCTGCCACCTCTCCCGGTAAGCCCTGTTATTTTACCGCTGTCGGCGCAAAATCGACCCCTGATTCTGAGATTTCCCACCCAGTCAGCGGAATTTGAAACTGCTGCGGGGCTGCGATCGCGGCCAAATCTGCCCGGAACTGCACCACGGGGCCAATGATGGCGATCGCCGGGGCAGAAAATCCCGTTTCGGTCACTCGATCGCACACCGTTTCTAAGGTGGCCACCAATTCCGCCTGTTCAGGACGGGTTCCCCACCGAATCAGCGCCACGGGGTCGGTGGGCAATCGCCCCGCTGAAATCAAGGCGGGCACAATCTGGTTCAGGTTATGCACACCCATATAGATCACGATCGTTTCAGCACTTTGGGCGATCGCTGACCAATTCACCTGGGGGCGATATTTCCCCGCCGACTCGTGCCCCGTCACAAACACCACCGATGAGCTGTAGTCGCGATGGGTTAAGGGAATGCCCGCATAGGCCGGCGCAGCGATGCCAGCCGTCACGCCCGGCACCACCTCCACCGGCACACCCGATCGCAACAGATCTTGCATTTCCTCGCCCCCTCGGCCAAACACAAAGGGATCGCCCCCTTTCAGCCGCACCACGATCGCCGCTGTCTGGGCTTTTTCAATTAGTAATTGGGTGGTTTCTGCTTGCAACTTTGAGTGACGGCCCCGGCGTTTTCCCGCGTCAATTCGTTCCGCCTGAGGATTAATCATGGCCAGAATCGGGGCACTCACCAACGCGTCGTAAACCACCACATCGGCCAATTCGAGCAATGTCTTTCCCTTCAGGGTCAGCAAGCCCGGATCACCAGGCCCCGCCCCCACCAAATAAACCTTCCCGATCGGCTGGGGAGTCGCAAAGTCGGTCATGAATGAAGAACTACCGGAACGTTCGAGATATTGATCTTAAAGGATGCCTGAGCAGTATTTCGGGGAGCAATTTTGGGGTCATGGGCGGCCGAAATCGCCCAACTGTGCCTACTGGGGTTTGCATTTACCCGCACGAATCAGACCCACACGCTTGGCGATCGCCTCCGCCAAATCTCCGTAGGGGCCCCACCGATCGCCCGCTGGATGGGGATTGGGCAATTCGGCCAGGCGATCGCTCGGGACAATTTCGCAGCGATCATCTGCACAACGCACAATATAGAATTCCGGCACTTCCATCAACGCCTTCAATCTGTTGATTAACCCTAATTACCGAAATTGCCGATCAGCCAATTAATCAATCAACCAGCCAATTAATTAATCAATCACCCAATTAACCAATCACCCAATTGACCAATCACCGAGCCGATCGCCCGTTGATGAACAGCAACTTGCTTCCTCAAAGATCTAATCAGCTATCGGGGAGCAGTGGCGGCGCTGGCTCCAGCATTTTCACCATCCTTCAGCTTGGCAATTTTTCCTTGCAACACTTCCAAAGCCTTCGCGTATTGGGCATCTTCTAGCGTGCCAATTTTGTCGCGATTTTCACTCAGGAACTCCCGTTGTTGATCGGTCAATTCCACCTTGATATCGGGATCGATCCCGTGTTTGTTGATGTCGCGACCGCTGGGAGTCAAATATTTAGCCACCGTCACCGCCATCCCGGAACCATCGCCCAGGTTCCGGACTGACTGTACCAACCCTTTTCCAAAGGTTTTTGTCCCGATCAAAACGGCGCGTTGATTGTCCTGCAAAGCTCCAGACAGAATTTCGCTGGCGCTGGCAGATCCCCCATCCACTAAAACCACGAGGGGTTTGTTCGTGAGGGCAGTGCGGTTGGCCTGTTGGCGATCAGTCTCGCCGTTGCGATCGACCGTGGACACGATCGCCCCCTCATTCATCCACATCCGCGCAATGTCAATGCTGGCATACAGCAAGCCACCGGGATTGGAGCGTAAATCCAACACATAGCCAGAAACGTTTTGGGATTCTAGCTTTTGGATGGCTTCGCGCATTTCCGTGGCGGCGTTGGCGCTGAATTGGGTCAGGCGAATGTAGCCGATCGGGGCTGTGCCGTCCTTGGGCCGCTCGCTGAAGCTCACCGGATGCAGCTCAATGCGGGCCCGCTCGATCGTGTAAGTCATGGTGCGATCGCCCCGTTGCAGGGTCAACACCACCGTGGTTCCCACCGGGCCGCGAATCAGCTTCACGGCTTGGTTAATATCCATCCCCTTGGTGGATTTGCCGTCAATGCTCAGGATTTTATCCTTCGACAAAATGCCCGCCTTGGCCGCCGGGGAGCCATCGATCGGGGAAACAACGACCAATTCTTTGGTTTTCTTGTCTTCACCCAACTGCAATCCCACCCCCGTCAGTTCACCGGAGGTGTCGATTTGCATGTTGCGGAATTCATCGGGATCCATGAAGCGGGTGTAAGGATCGCCGAGTTTTTCCAGCATTTCCCGAATCGCTTTATAGGCTGCTTCGGGTTGGGTATAGTCGCGGTTCAAGTAATCTTGGCGCACCGCTTGCCAGTCCACCTGGTTGAAGGTGCCATCCACATAGAGCCGATCGACAATTTGCCAAACCTCGTCAATCACTTCCTTCGGGTTTTCTTGGAAGAAAGCATGACCTTGCGAAAGGTGAATGCCCGCGCCTGTCAGAGTCACAGCAGCCACCGTTGTGGCCGCCGCACCTAAAACGAGCTTGCTATTCGCGATCGGCATAAGGCTCTAGTTCATCATTCGCGCGTCTCATTCTCATCATAGTGTTTTGCCGGGTCGATGGCGATTGGCAAAGAAATTACGACATCACTTGATTGAACAGGCTGCCCAGGGCGATCGCTTGGGCACGGGGCATTTGGCCATAGCTGAATCGGTAGGGAATTTTTGACCCCAACAGCGGCCGCATGGTTTCTAGCAGGTAAGGACTGCCGTATAAAATCACGCCCGCTAACTGGTGGGATTCTTGGAGGGCTTTCAGCCAAGCGATCGCCCCTTGGGTGAGGTTGGCACTGCCTCGGAAGGGATTGCCCCGGGCAAAAATTTGCAAAAGGGTGGGTTGCTGGGCCGCCAGAGAACCGATCGCCTCGAAGTCCACCGGGCTGTAGCTGTCCACAATTTGCAGTTGCCCGATGCCCCACTGGCGCGGCCAGGCGATCGCCGGGACAAATTGCCCCAGGAAGTCGCTGGCGATCGCGTCATCCACCACGATCAGATTGCGGGCGATCGGGCACTGGGTTGGAGTATCGGCCGGGGAGTCGATCGCCGCTTCGGGGGTCAGCTCTGCCAAAGTGCCCAAATTTTCCAAGGCTTCCTGGGCCAAGGTGCGATCGGGCGTTTCGGGTGTTTCGGGCGATCGGGGCAGGGCCAACACCCCGTTACCACCGCCCAAACTGCCTTCCAAAATGGCCGTCACGGTGGCTTGGTGCTGGGGCTGGCCCAATTGTCCCCGCAGGTCGATCGCGCTGGGGGGAACGTCGGCCGCCTGTCGATCGGCCGCCTGAAAAACCTTGCCCTTGGCTTGCCAAATCCGCGCCACCGATTCCCGAATCCGCTCCGGGGAAATGCGTCCCGCCTCCACAGCCTGCGCCACGGCCTCGATCGCCCCCGGGGGATCCACCGGCATCAACAAAATATCGGCCCCCGCTTCCACGGCCATCACAGGCGCTTCGTTGGCCCCATAGTGCCGAGCGATCGCCCCCATCACCAGCGCATCGGTCACAATTAGCCCCCCAAAGCCCAGGTCTTGCCGCAGCAACTGGGTCAAAATCGATCGCGACAGGGTGGCGGGCAGTTGGGCATCAAGGGCGGGAATTTGCAAATGGGCACTCATCACCGCATCCACGCCGGCCTCGATCGCCGCCACAAAGGGAGGCAGCTCGATCGCGTTCAATCGCGGGCGATCGTGGGGAATCACCGGCAGAGACAAATGGGAATCGATCGCCGTGTCGCCATGGCCCGGAAAATGCTTGGCCGCCGTCAAAATCGGGAATTGGTGGGCCCCGGCGATGAAGGCCGCGGCCAGTTGCCCGACCAATTGCGGATCGTCCCCAAACGATCGCACATTAATCACCGGATTAGCGGGGTTGTTATTCACATCCACCACCGGCCCCAGCAACCAATTCAGCCCGATCGCTTGGGCTTCCGCTGCCGTCATGGCTCCCAAGTTGTGGGCCAAGGTCAGCGCTTGGGGTAAGTCCTGCTGTGCCAACGCACCGAGGGCCATCAGGGGCGGCCCTTGGGTGGCTCCCCCAAACCGCTGCCCCACGCCCTCTTCAATATCCGCCGCAATCAGCAGAGGCACGGGGGCCCACCGTTGAAACTCATGGGTTCGCAGCGCCACCTCTGCCGCACCCCCACCCAGCAGAATCACGCCCCCCACGCCCAACTCCTGGATCCAAGATTCCAGCACCGAAGCGATCGGCTCCCAAGCGGGATAGCGAATTTGGGCATCAAACAGAAAGCCCGAAGCCCGCACAACAACCATTTGGGCAATCTGTTGGCGCAGGGTCAGGCGATCGAGGTCAGGCAAGGGGAACGGGGCCGAAACAGTCATGGCAGCAACTCTAGGCAACTTCTCGCGATTCCTGGTGGAACCATAACCAACAATGAGGCTTTTCGGCCAGCATAGGCTCGTAATCGCACTCACAGCCAAGCAATGCCGTGCTCACTTTTGCTGCTGTTTGCGTTCGTGCTCATCCGGGTCTTGGCCGCAAATCACCTTGGCCGCCTCAAACCCGTCCTGTCGATTTTGGTCAATGCATTCCGACCAGGCTTTGTTTTTCTCGATTGCCCGTTCAAAATCAGACTTGCCAAACAGCACATTCCACATCGGCGGCACGATCGCCATCATCGTCGCACCAAACAACACACACACCACCCGTTCAACCCAAACGTTGGATCGCTTAGGGGACTTGTCGGAAACCGTCTTGGTAATTTTGGGAGCCATCGGACTGGATGAAAAACTAGCCCAATCCTAGCGAAGAAGGCGAGCCAATCGGGCCCACTTTCGCCTCTTCTCACTCCGAATCCATCCGCTGTAGTGGATCCTTCAATTTCTAAAGATCATCCGTTTCAACCCCCAGGATCCGGGCAACCTGCATGATCACCACAACTTCCTTGGATACCATAGCCGCCTGCTTTTACCGCTGAGATCGCATCTTTCTTCTTAACGGTGAGATTATTCCACCACCATTGATTGCGGGCCCGCCCCTTCAACAAACCCAACTTAACCGCCTCTCAAGGCAGGTCGATCGCCCCCATAGCCTCAAGGGCCTTCCACAACACCGCCACCCCCACTTGTTCCGACACCGCTTGGGGATCGAACTTACCATCGGCCACATATTTTCCCGCTTGATAGTGATTGCTCCCGCTCCACAGATAGGGCGTGAGCACCGTGGGGCGATAGAGCCGATAGCCAAAGCCGTTGAACCGTTCGGCTCGCCACAGCCAAGCCCCCAAGGAACGATCCTTCACGCGCGGGCCGTCAAACTCCTTGAGGGTGAGGGCATCGATCGCGCTGTCTTCCCAAGTTTTGAAGGGGCCCCGCCCGATCGGCTCGATCGTGGTGCGCTGGCTGAGGGGTTGCCCGTTGTGTAAATGGCAGCGAAAGTCACAGGTGGACTCTAGGTTGTGAATCGCCGCCACAAACCACCAGGGCACTTGGATCGCAGTCTCAATGGCCCCATAGCGCGATCGAAACTTCAAAGCGCGATCGGCTGCTTGTTTGGCCCTGGCTTGCCAGTTGGAGCGGATTTGGCAAGTTTCCCAGAGGCGATCGTATTCAGGCTTGAGATCCGGAAGGCGGGTGGAGGAAACCATCGCGAGGACGACGACAGGCGTTGCAATCTCTCTGCTAAGTCCACGATAACGCTGGACGGAGATGAGGGCGCTGGGTTGGGGAAATTGTTAATGCTGTTTGAGCGTATTGAGCGTATTGTCTGAGCGTACCGATTGATTACGGCAATTGATCACGGCATTAGCGATCGGCCCGGGAACGATCGGGCAACTCCTGTTCCTGGGCCAGGGCCCGAATGGCCGCCCATTCCCGATCGCTCAAGGGTTGTTCCTCCAGCTCGATCGAGAACGTATCCCGAGCCGCCTGGGTCAGGGTCGCCACCAGGTGCGATCGGGACAGGGGCGGCAACCGGGGTTCCAGCGGCTCCGTGCCAAAAATCTGGTCATGGAGCGATCGGTTGGGATGCAGGGCGATCGAACCATGTTGCAACACCGCCACACCTCGCAAATATTGAGCGCTGCCGATTAACTTTTCGCCACCGTCAGCCAGCACCAAATCCGCATCGGTGGCCAGCGCAAAACAGTTGGCTTGGTTACGCAAACCGACCGATCGCCCCTCGCCAAACCGCAACTCCACCCCCAGAGCCTGCCAACCCGCAATCAAAAATCGACAAATTCGGCAATAGGCATCCCGACGGTTGCCGAACTGGGAGCCAATGACCGCATAGGTGAGATCATCCCCATGGAGCACGGCACGGCCCCCCGTGGGCCGCCGCACTAGGGGAATCGGGCGATCGGCCCATTGCAACTGTTCCCAAGCGGCCGGGTAACGCCGTTGATGGAACCCCAGGGAAATGGTGGGTTCCGACCAGGTATAAAACCGCAGAACCGGCGGGCCCGCTGCTTGAACATGCTGCTCAAACAACCAGCGATCGATCGCCATTTGCACCGCGCCGGATTCGTTCAAGGTTGGGATCAGTCGCCAGCGATCGCCCATGGCCTCAATTGGTGAATAGCCTCAATTGGTGGATATATCAATCGCGGTCCCGCGACTCGCCAGAAAAAGCCGCTTTAACCAAATTCCGCTTGCAGTGCTTCGTCATTGTCATCGGCGATCGAAGCCACCAGCGTGATCGATCGGGAAATTTCCCCCGGCGACAGTTCCGCCACCGTGCGGGTTGTGGTCACCACCACAGAATTTTCCGCGATCGCATAGCGGGCCTCAAAGGTGCTCAACCAATTAGCCGCCATCAGTTTTTTCAGCAACCCGGCCTCATCCTTCACCGGCAGATTCAACACCGATGACCACACTGTCAAAGTGTCATCGTCGGTTTCGCCCGTCAGTTGCACATAGACCTCCACCGAGCCGTATTGAAACCGCCAAAGGGACGATCCGCCGCTGCGATTAACCATGGCGCTGTTTTCTGTGGCCAAGCTGGAGATCACCGTTTCGATCGTCTCGATCGCGCTGGTGGGCCCTTCTGCTACGTCCAACAAAGCTTCTTCCGCCGCCGTTGTCATAGATCTAAGTCAAGTGTTGAGTCAGGTTAGCGGGCTGGAGGGGGTTTAGCCCCGCAGGAGCCGAGCAACTGGCCACAGGCCAACCACCCGATCGCCCCATGCCCACCCCATCCAGTGTGGTCGCAACGCTCGATCGATGCAACTGATGCTGAACGTCTATTGCTGAACGTCTGTTGCTGGATATTCGGGATCTTAATTTTCAGAATTTTCAGGGCGATCGCTCGGCTTCCGGGCCACCCAATATTTGCTCAGGAAATGGGTCGAGGTTTCCACCTGCTCAAACCCAGCCTTGTCCAAATAGTCCACCAAATCATCCGTGATGTAGTGGCGATAGAACGGTTCATGGAACGCCGCCGGGAACCCTGCCAACACCGGCTCCAACTCCGGCACATCGGCCGACTGAATTGAATCGCACAGCACCACCGTGCCCCCCGGCTTTGTCACCCGGAACAGCTCTTGGATCACCTGGGAGCGCACCGGCCCCGGCAACTCATGAAACAAAAACGTGCTGGTGGTGATGTGGAAATAATCATCCACGTAGGGCAGCGCTTCCCCTTGGCCCTGGGCGAGTTGGGGCAGCTCACCGGGCTGTTGCGACAACGTTTGATTGGCCTTGCGCAGATAGGCCGGCGACAGATCCAGCCCAAACAGCGCCGCCTTGGGCAGAATCGATCGAAGGAATCGCAGGGTGCGCCCCGTCCCGCAAGCCACATCCAACACCCGCAGATCGCGCCCCGTCACTTCTGGGAAAGCGCGTGCCCCCTGGGCGATCGGGGCCAGCACCCGCCGCCGCATCACATCCGCCGTCCCGTTAAACAGCAATTCCACCTGCAAATCGTACAAATTCGCAGACCAATCGCTCAGATAGCCATCGGTTTGGTAGTGGAAATTTTGTAGGTAATACTTCGGATAACCGTTGGTGTCGATCGAGGGCGAAAACTCCTGAAAGCGCTTTTCCGACAGACGCATCCAAGTTTGGAACCCATCCCAAATCACCAACGGATAGAACTTCAGGAACTCATCCCAAGCATTTTCAAACACCAACTCGGGCCCATAAACCCCCTGTTCCACATCCTGCCAATCGGTTTCCAGCAGCGTTTGCATCCGGCGCTGCAACAACTGGAACACCTCCGGCGGCAGGCTTTGATTTCGTTGGGGCAGGGGTTTGATCGCATTCAAAACCCGCGTGTTCATTTGCTTGTGGGCCAAGCTAAAAGCTCCCTTGCCTTGCTGAAACGTCTGATAGGCCAGCTTCAGCAGGTCATTAGGATTCGGCAGCGGAAAAGGTTGCTGTGGGCGGCGATCGGTGGTGGCAGTCATGGCAATAGAAAATTTTGAAGGGCGATCGACCCGAGACCGGGAATGCGTCGATCACTTGGATTATTAAGGGGCAAGTCCCCGGCGAAAACCAAACCCCGATGGCAATTGGGGCGGTCTTGAGGGTCTATTGTAACGAAAACTTTACGATCAATCGGGCGATCGGCTCGATCGCGCCGGTCTGCCGTAGGGTGCGTAGGGCAAGACTTTCTGGGTTGTTGATGTTTTCTTTGTGCCCTACGCACCGCCACCGTTGATGCGAGAAAAACGACTCGTGATCCCGAGGGTGATCGACGGTGCGTGGGAGACAAACCAGCCAAACCGTTACCCCGAAAGCGTTCTCCCACACACCCTACGCCTGTTTTGGATTTAAGGTGCTTGATGCCACTCGGTTTCGATGCGATCACGATTTTTGGTGACGGAATTGCTGAGGAGTGTGGAGGTCGATCAGTTAACGAATTCGTAGCAGGCTGGTGACGGAAATATCTTTATCCACGGCTTCCCAGTGCATCCCAACGCCGCCGCCAATGGGCCGCCAATGAGTGCGTTGTTCAGGAGTAGCTTGATAGGGCCGTGGAAACCAGTCAACTTAAGGTGAGATCGATAAGCAAAAGCTGGCTATGATCGTATGCTAATGAACTCCAGCAATACAGTTCAACTCAATAAATAGAACATCATTATGAAAATCAGCAGCCTAAGTAAGAAAATTCTCAAAGAGAATTTTTTGACTGATCAGGAAAAAATATTTGCCACAATTTTTCACTATTGTCAAAAATTAGATGCCTGTCCTGGTTGGTTAGATGGCTACAACTTCTTGGCAAAGATACTCATTGAACAAGAAGCTGTGCCGGAGGCAATCGCCGTCTACCAGCAGTCCATTCAGGTTTTGCCAGAGCAAGCCACGCTCTACGTCAATCTAGCAACCTTACTGTTAACTCAAGGTAATTTTGCTGCTGCCTTGCGGGCCTATGAGCAGGCGATCTTACTAGATCCTAATTGGCATCACAGCTATCTGTGCCTGGCTCGGCTGCATAAGCATTTGGCACAACTAGAGGACGCAATTGCCGCTTGCGATCGCGGCTTGAAGGTTTCTCCCGGGGCAGGCGATTTATGGCAACTTCGATCGCAGTGCTTGGAGCAACAGGGACGATGGGAAGCAGCCATTGAAAGCTATTTACATCTGCTAGCAATCAATCCTGGCTCGGATGTAGCCTATCAGGCGATCAAACGCCTTGGCGTTGATCATCAGCGCCAAGATTGGTTTGATTTCTGCTCTCAGCATGACTTAACTCCCTCGCTCTTGCATCGCTTCAGTCAAATTATTTCCTGTGACGATAGCCTTGTTTGGTCAACAGCATTGCCCAAAAATTCATCTAATCAAGATGACGGAGCATTAACACTTACACCCCAAGTAGGTGATTGCTTTGAGCTTAAGGCAGCGATGGTTTGGATTGAATCACAAACTGTTGCAATTTTAAACCATGAGAGAAAGTTTCTGGTGGAAGCTTGTAGTGGCAAGTTATCAACTCTGATACGAGAGAAATCTACGCCTGATCGATCAGAAATTCAACCAGGAAAAGCATTAATTTTATCTACTTTATGTGGAGAAAATTATTATCATTGGATGTTTGATATCTTGCCTAGAATTGGCACGTACAAAGAAAAGTTTTATCAAGATGAAAATGCTCTTGATAAGATTGACTATTTTGTTTTTGACAAAATCAATCACCCATTTCACAAAGAATCCTTAAGCTTGCTTGGAATCGAAACTAGCAAAGTAATAGAAACAGGCAGCCAAGCAGTCTTATGTTTTGAGTCTGTCTTAGTTCCGTCTTACAGCCCTTGCCGCAATCACCAGGTACAATAACAGCACTTAGTAAACCAGTTTCTCAGGCACTGTAAATCCACTAGTCGGGCTGCTAGTCTCGTTAATTGTTCCAACACCTC
Source organism: Limnothrix redekei LRLZ20PSL1 (assembly GCF_043235035.1). Taxonomy (NCBI): domain Bacteria; kingdom Bacillati; phylum Cyanobacteriota; class Cyanophyceae; order Pseudanabaenales; family Pseudanabaenaceae; genus Limnothrix; species Limnothrix redekei. The sequence goes on from NZ_JAZAQF010000043.1 coordinate 47,807, forward strand.
TATAGTTTCTGTTCTGAATTTCCACAAAAAGATTTT
>NZ_JAZAQF010000009.1:0-621 GCF_043235035.1 Limnothrix redekei LRLZ20PSL1
GCGATCGCCGACCATGCCACCAACCTGGTGGGCAAAATCCAAGGCGACCTGACCAACAGCCTGAAGCGGATTGGCGTAGACATCATCCAGGGTTGGGGCAAGCTGTTGGCCCCCCAAAAGGTGGACTAACATCCCCTCTTAACCTTCCAGCACCGGGCAGGCGTCAGACCCTATACGTCGTCTTGCGACTTCGCAAAGCCCTGTGTTTTTGTTAAACAGTCGCCTGGGCCTCTTCGCTGCGGCCTCCCATTCGCATGGGTAGGCTCCCCTTCTCCCGAAGTTACAGGGTTATTTTGCCGAGTTCCTTAGCCGTGATTCACTCGAGCACCTTAGGATTCTCTCCTCGACCACCTGTGTCGGTTTGCGGTACGGGTTAACTAACAATATGCTTAGCAGATTTTCTCGGAAGCCTTTAGGGATACTATCACGCCACCCGAAGGTCTTGTGTACTATCAGCCTTTGCCAAAACGTGCGGATTTGCCTACACATCCTATAGCTACAGCCTTCAACCCTCTATTCCGTCAGAGGGCGATCCTTTCACCACTTCGTCCCTACGTCGCTCATTAATTAAGTACTGGAATATTAACCAGTTGTCCATCGAACTTAGCTCTCGCCTCGCCC